>NZ_JAMDLQ010000026.1:0-52276 GCF_024705715.1 Clostridium sp. LY3-2 | reverse complement strand
ATCGAACCGGTACGGTGTTTAACCACCGCAGGATTTTAAGTCCTGTGCGTCTGCCAGTTCCGCCACTTCGGCAGGCATGGTAGCGGAAATAGGACTTGAACCTACGACACTTCGGGTATGAACCGAATGCTCTAGCCAGCTGAGCTATTCCGCCAGATTTGGTTGCGGGGGCAGGACTTGAACCTACGACCTTCGGGTTATGAGCCCGACGAGCTACCAACTGCTCCACCCCGCGATATTATGTTTTAAAGAAAACTTGGTGCCGAAGACCGGAATCGAACCGGTACGGTGTTTAACCACCGCAGGATTTTAAGTCCTGTGCGTCTGCCAGTTCCGCCACTTCGGCAGGCACTGCCTTCTCTTGTTTCGCCGTCATTCCCTGACGACAAGATTTATTATATATTATGATATGTATACTGTCAACAAGTTTTTCAAAGTTTTTTTCATTCTTAGTACAAATTTCTTTTTAAAGTAACAAAAAGCCACTGATTCCAACGCCTCAGTAGCCTTTTGTTAAATAGATTTATATATTAAATTTGTACTTATATACTAAATTAATAATTTTTTTTACTATTTTTACCTCTGAATTCTTGATGTTTTTTTACATCTTGCATTCTTTCATCACTGTCTTTTAAGAACTTTGACATTTGATCTTCAAAGTTTCCAGCCTTCTTCTTTTTATCTTTTTCAGTTCCCCAGTCAAATTCAACTGGTTTTAAAGATTTTTTAGGTTTTACACTTGCTTGTTTTATTGATAAGCTGATTTTTCCGTTATCATCTATTGAAATAACTTTTACTTTCACCTTATCTTGCTCTTTTAGATGTTGTCTTATGTCTTTAACAAAAGAATCTGCTACCTCTGATATATGAACTAAACCAGTTTCGCCTCCAACTTCTACGAACGCTCCAAAATTTGTGATATTTACCACTGTACCTTCTAATATGTTTCCTGCCGCTAAGGTCATGTTTAAAAGACTCCTCCTTAAATTAAATAAAAATATCTATGTTATTACAAATAACAAACTACTTATTAGAATTTGAGTCACCTTTTTTATCACTAACTATAATTTCGCCTGGTTTAAGCATTCCAAGTCTTTCTCTAGCTAGTTTTTCTATATAATCATCAGAATTAGCATTTTTAACTTGTTCTTCAAGTCTTACATTCTCATCTTTAAGTTTTTCTAATTCCGTTTGCTTTTGACTTATCTCATCCTCAATTCTTCTAATTGCCATTTCTTGCCTAACAAATGAAATAACTATATAGCCTACGAGTACTAAGATTATTATATTTTTCCACTTTAAACCTTTTTTCATCCATAGTACCTCATTTTTTCAAATTCTATAAATCTATTTTAAACATTAATATTACTTAATTCAAGTAATTTTTTATTAAATTATACTTTGTTTTTGAATTTTCCAAAAACTAATCTAACAGGATAGAAAATATGTTTAAAACTAACCCTTAATGTTATTTTAAACCATGCAATTAAGAACAATTCCAATTTTAAAATAAAAGGACTAAACACTTTTAGATATAAACCTAAAGAAATAGTTATAAAAAGATATACATATGGCATAAAGAACCCATAATTTGTGTAAAGTAAGAAAACAAATATTACTATAGAACATAAAACCCAAAACAATATATCTTGAATTATAAGAACTATTTTAGGGCCAAATTTACCTCTTATTATCCTATATAGGTCAAATAATCCTCCAACTATAAGTCCAGCTAAAAGACTATATAAGACTATATGAAGCTGAAGGTCTATCTCTAACGGCATTATTCACCTTTTTTTAGAAATTTCTTTAAGAAACTTCTTTTTTCTTTTTTCTTAACTTTACCATTATAAACAAAACTATTTATATATCCTCTTATTATTACGTCGCTATTTTCAATATCTAGTTTATCCATCTTAAGCCCTTGCCCTTTAATTACAAGTCTTCCAAGTATAGTGCTTAAAATAATTTTTTCATCATAAAAGCTAACTACTTCTAAGACACCTGTAAGCGTCATTATCTTTCTTTCTTCTAATGTCAGTCCACTCTTTTTTATTTTGTTAGATATTTCTTTTTTATTATCCATATATTTCTCCCTTACATAGAATACTTCTATTAAAAAATATATGAATCTATACTTATTACTATTCTAAATAAGTAATATTATTTATTTTAGAATAAATTTATTCAGAAATTATTTTATACATCTCTTTTGCATCTTCTTTTTTTACATGTTCTGCTATATTTATTACTTCTGCTTTTAAAACTCTGTTTGCAAATTGTATTTCTATTATGTCGCCTTCTTTAACTCCTGTTGAAGATTTTGCGATTTTACCATTTATAGAAACTCTAGAACCTTCACACGCTTCTTTTGCAACTGTTCTTCTTTTTATAAGTCTAGAAACTTTTAAATATTTATCTAATCTCATACATCTTACCTCTTTAAAAAATATTTTTAACTATTATATTTTAATTTATGTTAAAAAAAATGGCTTACGCCACCATTTTAATTTCTCTACTATTAATTTATTATTATAAAAAGAACCCGAGTCACCTCGGGTTCATTCATAACAATACTACTTGTTAACTTTTTCTTTGAACTCTTTTCCAGCTTTGAATACTGGTACTGTTGAAGCTGGTATTTCGATAACTTCTTTAGTTCTTGGGTTTCTTCCTTGTCTTGCAGCTCTTTCTCTAGTTTCGAAAGTTCCAAATCCTACTAATTGAACTTTTTCACCGTTTTCTAAAGCTTCTTCAACGCTCTCTATTAATGCTTTTAATGCTAATTCAGCGTCTTTTTTAGTTAAATTAGATTTTTCTGCTATGCTAGTAATTAATTCTGCTTTATTCATAATTACATCCTCCTTAAATAACCAGTTATATATTTATAGTACCTAACTGTTCTTAAATATGTACTACACTTACATTATTCTATTATATTATTACTTTTCTACATAGTCTATACCGTTTAATTAAAATGTTGAAAAGTTTTGTAAACTTTACTTTTTTATTTAGTAAACTTTAATAGAATAATCCTTGCATAGTTTTTTTCAAGTTATATTATTCTCCAAAAAATCTTAAAATCCTTTTATCGTAAGAATTTTTTATTGTTTTTTAGCTTCTTCCCATAATTCGTCCATTTCTTTTAAAGTCATTTCTGTTAATTTTAGGTTTTTCTTTAGTGCAGTTTCTTCTATGTGTTTAAATCTTTTAATGAATTTGTCAGTAGTTTTATTAAGTGCTTTTTCTTCGTCTACTTTTAAAAATCTAGCTACGTTTACGCAAGCAAATAGTAAATCTCCAACTTCTTCTGTTATTCTATCCTTATTTTCAGATTTATATACCTCTAAAACTTCTCTAAGTTCTTCTATTACTTTATTTGATGCATCTTCTACATTTTCAAAGTCAAATCCAACTGAATTTGCTTTCTTTTGAACTTTATCTGCCCTAAGTAATGAAGGAAGTGCTCTGCAAACCGCTTCTAATTCTTCTGTTAAGGTTTCAAAACCTTTTTCTTCTCTTTTTAATTCTTCCCAGTTTTCTTCTACTTCTTTTGAAGAATTAACATCTTCATCTTTAAAGATGTGAGGGTGTCTAAATACCATTTTATCGCAAATTCCTGAAATTATATCTGATAGTTCAAAGTATCCTTCTTCCCTTCCTATAGCTGCGTGGAATATAACGTGCAGTAAAACGTCCCCAAGTTCTTCTATTAAGGCATCATCATCAACCTTATCTATAGCTTCTGCTACTTCATACGCCTCTTCTATTATTGCGCTTCTAAGGCTCTCGTGAGTTTGCTCTCTATCCCAAGGGCAACCGTAGTCCCCTCTTAGTATATCAACTATAGTTATTAGATCGTATATGTCTTTTTTGTTGTTTATATCTTTTGGGATGTAAACTGATGTTAAATAATCTATATCTTCTTGCATATCTAGCTCGTATAAAGGTATTTCTCTTATGCTCTCAACGCCTTCTACTCCAGCTGCTCTTACAAATATTATTTTAGTTTCATCGTTATAACGCTCTAATAATTTAAGTTTTACCTCTGATGCTATAAATTGATTATAAACTTGAGTTATTATAGTTCCTATTCTCTTATCTAATATTTGATTATTTATATCAAAGGCGTCTATTATTTTTAATCCTTCCATAGGATCAATTTTAAGTCTATCCATCATAGCATCTATAAAGCTTACAGCTGGAACAATTTCGTATTCTATATTATTTTTTTCACATAGCTTTATTAAATTTGTTACTGAAATCTCAGCAACTAAAGGGTGTCCTGGAACTGCATAGATTAAATCTCCTAGTTCCTCGTGCTTTTTTATTAAATCTTCAGCGATGCTTTTATATACATCATCAAAATTTTCTAAAGTGTTGTAATATTTATCAAAAGTCTCAAACTCTATTCCCTCTTCTTTTATGAAATCAACAGTTGGGTGAATCTCTGTTCTAAAAAATATATTTTTACTATTTTTTAATAATCTTAAAGCTCCTACTGTTAATGCTTCCGGAGCCCCAGGCCCAAGTCCTATAATCTTAATCATTAGGTATTCTCCTTTTTATATCATTTTCTTTTTGGTACTCTTCTTTTTAAATCATCCATATCAAAGACTCTAGCACACAAAATCCATATTATATATATTATAATACCTAAAAATACTGATATTAAGCAAGAGATAGCTACGCTAGTAGTTTTTTCAAATATAAAATTATATGAATAAATAACGCTAACTCCCATAATAAGAGACCCTATTATAGGTTTTATTATATTATTGTAAACTTCAAGTTTTACTTTCATATAAATTTTCATTTGGATAACATTTATTATAGTTACAAACAAATAGGCTATAAACGATGCTATAACTGATCCAAACACATTTATCTCAGGATTTTTAACTAATATGATAGTTAAAACTAGTTTTATACCACACCCTATAAATAGATTTATTACAGGAAGCATATATTTTCCTATACCTTGCAAAATAGCTGTAGTAGTTTGAGTTAATATAATAAATGGAATTGTTAATGAAAGGTATCTTAATATTTCAAATCCCTCATGCCTACCTGGAAATAAAAATCTCATTATAGGTTCTGCCATTATAAATATCCCAAACATACAAGGTATAGAGATAACTGTAGAAATTTTTAGCGATAAATCAACTTTTCTATTTAACTCATCGTATTTTCTTAGAATAAATTTCTCTGAAATTACAGGTATTAAAGATATACTAAGTGCCATAGATAAAGTCATAGGAAGATTTATTATTACAGATGCCTTCCCTGTTAATTGTGCATATAACACTGTTGCTTCCTCACTATTAAAGCCTGCATTTAGTAACTGGTGTGGTATTACAGCGGAATCTATAATCCCCATAATGCTTCCAGCACAAGCCCCTAGGGTTACAGGAAATGCTATTTTAAATATTTTACTTAAAATCTCAGGCTTTGATTCAACCTTTTTAATTTTATGTTTCTTTCTTTCTGAGTGATATTTAATCATTAAATATCCTCCGCCTAAAAAACCTCCAAGACTTGCACCAAGTGCAGCCCCTCCTGCTGAATACCCAATACCTTTATCTAAAAGGATGTATGCAAGCCCTACTCCAAAAAAGACTCTACCAACTTGTTCTAGAAGCTGAGAAATAGCAGTTGGCACCATATTTTGCATTCCTTGAAAGAATCCTCTATAAACTGTCATAACTGAAATTGCAATAGGCCCAACAGCAAGTCCAACCATTGCGTAATAAGCTTCTTCATTCCAGTTAAATGCGTGAATTATAGGCCTTGCAAAAATAAACATTAACGCACTATATCCAACACCTAAAAGCATCATAGCAATCTTAGTTTCTTTAACTATTACAAAGTTTTCTCTAAACCGACCCATAGCGTTGTTTTCTGAAACTAGTTTTGAAACAGCAACAGGAACTCCAGCACCTATCGCTATAAATAACATATATAAAGGAAAGGGCATTTGATACAGTCCTAGACCCTCGTCCCCAATAAGCATTATTATAGGCCATCTAAAAAACAAACCTAATACTTTAGTAATTATTCCTGCTACACCTAGTATTATGCTGCCCTTTACTAAAGATTGTTTTTTCATAAAATACCTCCAAACTTTTATTATTACTAATAATTTTTATTTCAAGTTTGGAGGTATTATTACTGTTTTTTTATTTAACTTATTGTTCCATCTGTTTTCCTAAGAAGTTTGCAGCTGTTTCTGCAAGTTTCATCTCAAGGTCTCCAAGTTTTTCTCCTGATTCTTTAGTTACTATAACAACTACTCCAATTGCATCACCTTCTGCAATTATAGGTGCAACAACTTGTGATGACATACTGCTGTTATCTTCATCACTATGTAATGGAATTGAATCGTTATTTTCTCCTAAAAGAACTGTTTTTCTGTTATCCATTATTTCTTCTAGTTCGTTACTTATCTTTCTGTCTATATAATCTTTTTTAGGTGCTCCACTTACTGAGATAAAAGCATCTTTATCTGCAATTAAAATTATATGACCTATAACTTGTTGTAAGCTTTCAGCATACTCTTTTGAGAAATCAGTTAATTCACCGATTGGAGAGTATTTTTTTAAGATTACTCCACCTTCTCTATCAGTAAATATTTCTAAAGGGTCTCCTTCTCTAATTCTAAGAGTTCTTCTAATTTCTTTAGGAATAACAACTCTTCCTAAATCATCTATACGTCTTACGATTCCTGTAGCTTTCATTTATTTCAACCTCCTAATAAAACCAAATAATGTTTTTTGTCATTAATATTATTTGATTCATAAGGAATTTTATACACATATAACTATTATTTATATTTATTTATCTCTAAATTTTTCTTATTTTATTATTTAGTATACTCTTTTAGAAAGTTTTATAAAAAAATAAAGCATATGTAAACTTACATATGCTTTACTAAAATTATTTGCCTATTTTATCTTCATAAACTTTTACTTTTAATTCTTCTTTCCATTTTTTCATAAACTCATCATATTTAGCTTGTTGCGCTTGACTCATTAAAGTCTTTTTGATTTCGTCTTTTACATCTTTAAATGGAGTAACTGTCTTTTTAGTGTTTATGTTATCAACCATAATTATGTGATAACCGAATTGAGTTTTAACTGGTCCTGATATTTCTCCATCTTTTTTAAGCTTTTTAACAGCATTCATAAAGTCTTGATCGTAATCTTTTGAATCGTATGGGATGTATCCTAATGAACCACCTTGTTCTTTAGTTCCATCTGTTCCATATTGTTTAGCTAAATCAGCGAATTTAGCTCCACCATCTAATTTAGATTTTATTTCTTTTGCTGTTTTTTCATCTTTAACTAAGATGTGATATACGTTAGCACCAGGTTGCATTTCGTACTCTGATTTGTGCTCATCGTAGTACTTTTGAGCATCTGCATCAGTTATTTTAACATCTTTAACGATGTATTCCATAACTTTTCCAACTATTATTTGGTCTTTTACGAAAGCCTTAAAAGCATCCATATCTTTGTAACCAGCTTTTTTAATTTCCGACTCTAAATTTTCTTTTGAACCATAAAGTTGTTCAAAGAATTTCATTCTGTCATCCATTTCTTTTTTCATTGTTTCTTCGTTTGGAACTAAATTTAATTTAGTTGCCTCTTGAAGCATAACAGCGCTATCTACTAAAGCTGTTAGTTGGCTTTTCTCTTGTTTTATAACATTTTCCTTTATTTGATCATTTTTCATGTAGTCTTCACCGTATTGTTGCTTAAGTTGATCAAATGTAGGTTGCATAACTTTATCTAAGTCACCTCTAGTTATCGTTTTATCCCCTACAACAGCTAATTTTTCATTTTGTATAGCTTCTGGAGTTTTTTGGATCATATCACAACCAACAAAAGCGAATCCTGTTATTGCTAATAATCCTAGAGCTATTATCTTTTTGATTTTTCCCACGTGCTCTCCCTCACTTCTCTTTTTATTTTCACAAATTTTGACTATTTTAAGTATATCAATATCTCTTTAACAATTCAATTAATTAAGATTAAGTATTTATTACTTTTACAACCTCATCAAAGACTTCTTTAAAGAAGGCTAGAATCTCTTCTTTTTTAATACTTTCTATTTTAAATTGAATTTCTGGATTTTTCCCAAATTTAAGAAGGAAATTATTTTTATATTTTTCTAAAATAATTTTGTAAGCTTTTTTGTAATCTTTATCTCCCTCTTCAAATTTAAAGAATATTCCTTTAGGCGTTTCTTTTATTTCTTCTATATTTAGTGATTTTGCTTTACTCTTAATATAAGCTATATCCATTAAATTATACACAGTATCTGGAATATCTGAGTATCTATCTTCTAACTCATCTTTTATTTCCATATAGTCTGTGATGTTTTCTATAGCTGCAATCTTTTTATAAACTTCTATTTTTAAGTTTTCATCTAAGATGTAATCGCTTGGAATATAAGCATCAACCTTTAAATCTACAGTAGTTTCAACTGGCTCTTTAGTTATTTCACCTTTTATAAGTTTTATAGTATCTTCAAGCATTCTACAATAAAGGTCGTAACCTATAGTTGCCATGTGGCCATGCTGAGAAGAACCCATCATATTACCTGCACCTCTTATCTCTAAGTCACGCATAGCAATCTTAAACCCTGATCCAAGTTCTGTGAAATCTTTTAAAGCTTTAAGCCTTTTTTCTGCAACTTCTGTAAGGACTTTATCTTTAGTATAAAGTAAGTAGGCGTAAGCTATTCTGTTTGATCTTCCAACCCTACCTCTTAATTGATAAAGCTGAGATAATCCCATCTTATCTGAATCTGATATTATAATAGTATTAACGTTTGGCATATCTATACCTGTCTCTATTATAGTTGTGCAAACTAGGACATCGTATTCTCTATCCATAAAGTTTACCATCTCGTTTTCTAGCTGCCTCTCTGTCATTCTTCCGTGTGCAAAAGTTACCCTAGCTTCTGGAACTAATTCTTTAATGTAATTTGCAGCACTTTCTATAGATTCTACTCTATTATAAACAAAGAATACTTGGCCTCCTCTATTCATCTCTCTTAAAATAGCATCCCTTATAAGTTGGTCGTTTTGCTCTATAACATAAGTTTGTACAGGATATCTTTCTTCTGGCGGAGTTTCTATAACTGAAATATCACGGGCACCAGTAAGTGACATATGAAGAGTTCTTGGAATAGGTGTTGCACTTAAAGTTAAAACGTCTATATTCTTTTTAAGCTCTTTTATTTTTTCTTTTTGCTTAACTCCAAACCTTTGCTCTTCGTCTATTATAAGAAGCCCTAAATCTTTAAAGTTTATATCTTTTGTTACAAGCTTATGAGTACCTATTACAATATCAACATTTCCTTCTTTTGCTGCCTGAAGAGTAGCTTTTTGCTCTTTAGCTGTTCTAAATCTACTAATCATATCTATTTTAATTGGGAAATCTGAAAATCTCTTTACCATGTTTTTGAAGTGCTGCTCTGCTAAGATAGTTGTAGGGACTAAAAAAGCTACCTGTTTTCCATCCATAACAGCTTTAAAAGCAGCTCTTACAGCTACCTCTGTCTTACCGTATCCAACATCTCCACAAAGAAGCCTATCCATAACTTTTGTAGATTCCATATCTTCTTTTATTTCTTCTAAAGAAGTTAATTGGTCTGGAGTTTCTTCGTGTGGGAACTCGTCTTCAAACTGCCTTTGCCACTCTGTATCTTTCGAGAATTTATATCCCTTTATAGTTGACCTTGCAGCATAAAGCTTTACTAAATCTTCTGCTATCTCGTTTATAGATTTTTTTACTTTTATTTTAGCTTTTTGCCACTCTGTTCCGCCAAGCTTATTAACTTTTGGAGTCTTACCTTCACTACCTATATATTTTTGAACTAAATCTAGCTGTTCAACAGGAACATATAGTTTATCACCTTTTTGATAAACTATATCTAAATAGTCACGGGTATTACCCCCTACTTCTATTTGTTTTATTCCCTTGTATACACCAACACCATGGTTAACGTGTACTACATAATCTCCTATTTTAAGTTCTGCAAAGGAGTTTATTTTTGAGACACCTTTTTTATTACGGTTTCTCCTTTTAAGCTTTTTCTTAGCTTCTCCAAAAACTTCTTTATCTGATATTAAGCATACCTTACTATCTGGAAATTCAAATCCCTTAGAAAGATTACCAAAAGTTATTACAACCTCTCCAAATTGTATATCTTTAACGTCATCTTTGTATGCACTTTCAATTCCTCTATCTCTTAAGGTTTCTACAAATCTTTCACCTCTAGTTCTTGTCCCTGAAAGTAAAAGTGTTTTGTATCCACTTTCTTTTTTTCTTTTTATTTCATCTATTAATATATCAAGTTGACCTTGATAATTATGAAGAGTCATTTGAGTTATATTTACTATAGATAAAGGTTTTAGATGAGACCTTGTCTTTTTGAAAACATCTAAAGTTAGAAGTCTTGAGTCTTCAAAATTTTCGATAACTTTATCTAAATCTAATAGTAAATTACCTTGAGACGGTAATATATTTCCCTTTTGAAGGAACATAGAATAATTTTCTCTAAATTCTATATAAGTGCTATCTAATTTTCCTAAACATCTTTCTGTATCATCGATTATTATGTTATAACCTTTAAAATAATCAAAAAGAGTTTCTAATTTTTCGTAGAAAAAAGGTAAGTACGAATCTATAGTTTCAAAACTCCCTGTAGTTTTTAAGCTTTCTATGTTAGCTAAAATTATTTCTTCAAGCTTTGAATTTCTTTCTTTATCTTTACGTCCTTTTAAAGCTTCTGATAGCTCGCCCTTAATTTTTTCTATTCCGCTATCTATGTTTTCTTCTGTAAGTATAACTTCTTTTGCAGGAAATATATTTAATTCTTTAACTTTTTCTATACTTCTTTGAGACTCTACGTTAAATGTTCTTATAGAATCTATTTCATCACCAAAAAGCTCTACTCTATAAGGGTAAGTTGCATCTGCTGGGTAAATATCTAATATACCACCTCTTAACGAAAACTCTCCCTTGCCCTCTACCATTTCTACTCTTTCATAACCACTTTCAACTAAGACTTTGCTTATGTTATTAAAGTTAACTTCTTCGTTGATTTTTAATTTAAGCCTGCTGTTTTCGTAGTATTTTATAGGAGTATACATAGCTGCAAAAGCTTCTATAGAGGTAACTACTATTTTTTTGCCTTTATTTAAAATTTCTTTTATTACTTTTAATCTAGCCCACCTTAAGTCTCCAGAAATTGCATCTATATTATAAAAAACAACTTCTTTTACTGGGAAATAATAAACGTCGTTTGTATAAAAACTAAGATCTTCGTAAAGATTTTTAGCTTCCATATCATTATGTGTAACTACAACTAAAGGCTTATCTTCCTCTTCGTAGATAGCGTTAATTACGTAACTTCTACCTGAGTCTGATAAACCATAAATAGCTTGCGGATACTTATTGTTCCGTATATTCTCTTTTATTTCTCCAAATTCCCTACTATCTAGCAAGGGCTTATTTAACCCTTCCAATCTCATTTCTTATACACCATCCTTAAACAGTTTTATTTGCACTAAACCCATTAAAATCATTCATAGCTTTTTTTGCATCTTCTTTTATAACACACTCTGCAGCTTTTGAAGTAGCCTCTAAGCTCTCTTCTAAAACTTCTAATTCTTCTTTAGAAAAAGTTCCAAGCACGTGGTTTACTAAATCACCTTTAGGTTGTCCTACCCCTACTTTAATTCTTGGGAACTCATTAGTTCCCAGGTGATTTATTATACTTTTAATTCCGTTATGACCACCTGCACTACCTTTTTCTCTTATTCTAAGTTTTCCTATATCTAAGCTTATGTCATCGTAGATAACTAATATGTCTTCATTAGTTAATTTATAAAAATCTACTACTTCTCTAACAGATTCCCCGCTTAAATTCATAAATGTAGTTGGTTTTAAAAGGATTACTTTTTCACTTCCTATAAACCCTTCACCATACTCACCTTTAAATTTTACCCTATTTACATCTATATTATACTTTTTTGCTATATTATCTATAGCTTCAAATCCAATATTATGTCTTGTATTTTTATATTTGCTACCAGGATTACCTAGTCCTACTATTAAAAACATAAAACTTCTCCTCTTCTTAAATATAATTTATTATCTTATATTTTTATCCTAAATTTTTATAATATACTTATTTATATTATACTAATTTTTAACAATAATAAAGAGACTTTTAAAAAAGTCTCTTTACTACATTTGCATATTTATTTCTATTTCTTTTCCATCTCTAAGTATCTTGCATTTTACTTTGTCACCGGGTTTTATCTTATCAAGTGTATTTTTAAATTTATCTATAGTGTTAACATCTGTGCCATTTATACTAACTATTATGTCAGTAGGCTTTATACCAGCTTCATAACCTATACCATTTTCACTTAAATTAGTTACATAAAATCCGACTCCAGTTTGAAGTTCAGCACCTTTTAATCCAAGTTTGTTTGAAGTTTCTATTATAGAGTCTATACTTTCTTTAATAGCATCTACACCTATAGAGAAGTATAAGTTTTGATCATTTAGTTCTTTAGTAGCAACGCTACTATTTAAACCGATAAGTTCACCTTTACTATTACATAAAGGTCCTCCATAATTTTCACTATTCATAACTGCATTAGTTTGAATAACTGAATAGTATTCACCATCTATAGTAACCCTATGGCTTCTTGAAGTTACTATACCAGGCGTTATTAACCCTACGTAATTATCTCCTGTAGAATTACCTAGTGCAAAAACTAATTGACCTTCTTTTACATCATTTATATCTGCAAATTTAATCGGAATTAATTCTGCATGAGTTATTTTTACAAGAGCTAAGTCTGTTTCTTCGTTGTGTCCTAAAAGAGTTGCTTTTATAGGCTTAACTCCCTTGTTTGGAAGTTTTACGTATATATCTTTGAAATCTTTTATACTAGAATAGTTTGTTAAGATTATTCCAGTAGAATCGATTATAACACCACTTGTATTATCTCTATTTATCTCGCTCTTTTCTAACCCTTTTTCAGATTTACCGATTGAGACAATAGATGGACCAACGGCATTAATAACATCCTTGGCATCACTACTAGTTCCTTTGTAATTAAATAAATTTGATTTAACATTAGAACTATTACCTTGAGCTTCCATTTTTTTGAATATATATCTTGATGTAATTGCACCAGTTACTATTGATACACCTATTACAACTAATATAATTAAGATGATGTATTTGGTTAATGTTTGATTTTTATTAGTAATTTCTATCTTACCAATTCTATTTTCATTTTCTTTCATATCTTATCACCAATTTTTATATTTTACTTAATGTGAAAGTAAATTCTACACCATTATCTTTGTAGTTTTCAACCCAAATGTCCTCATTGTGTTCTGTTAAGATAAGTCTTACTATTGGAAGTCCAAGTCCAGTACTTATCTTATTAGTCCTTGATTCATCAACTTTATAGAATCTATCCCAAATCTTAACTCGTTGTTCTTGATTCAGTGTTGGACCATCGTTATATATGCTTACGAATACTTTATCGCCTTTAGATTTAGTGTTTATTCTGATTTCTCCATTTTCGTGTCCATACTTAAGCGCATTATCTAGAAGATTTGTAATTACCTGAGTAATTCTATCCATATCTCCCATTACGTATTGGTGCGCGTTTTCTAATGTAACGTTAACGTGAATCCCTTTATCCCTAATTGTACCTTCAAACTTAGCAAGACATTGTCTTATAAGAACACTTATATCAAGTTCTTGCATATTAAGTTTTATCTTACCTGTTTCCATAGCTGATAGATCTAATAAGTCGTTTATAAGTCTTGATAATCTTTCAGTTTCATCATAAACGATTTTTAAATAATAACCCTCTTTATCTTTAGGGATAACTCCATCTAATATACCTGAAATAAATCCCTTAATAGAAGTTATAGGCGAACGCAATTCGTGTGAAACATTTGATATAAAGGCTCTTCTGTTTGAGTCAATTTGCCTTAAAGATTCAGCCATTATATTAAATGATTCTGCAAGTTCTCCAATTTCGTCATTAGATATTATTTCTAGCCTTGAATCAACGTCACCACTTGCAAGCTTTCTAGCTGCTGTAGTTATCTTTGTTAGTGGCATAGTTAGCTTTCGTTTTCCGTATGAATAAACAATTATTGACCCTATTATAATAGCAATCACTGCAGTTATCCAAATAACTTCGTTTACTTTAAAGATTTCACTATTTATGCTATCCATAGATGTAGTCATAACTATAGTTCCGCTAAAGTATTTACCATTAAAAATAGGCTTCATAAATACATATCCTTTTCCTGAATCATCAGCTTTTTGACTGTAAGATATACTTTCACCTTTTTTAAGTAAATCCATTTGTTCTTTACTTATTCCAAGGTGTGAATATGTATATTTTTCATCTTTTTCATTTGATACTGCATAGACGTATCCCATATTATCTGTAATGAATATGTCCGCTTCAACAGAGCTCCCTACGAAATCAATAACGTTATTAAGAGTTGTTAAATTAGAACTTTTATCTAATGTCAAATAAGATATTGCCGCATTTTCTATTATTAAACTTTGTTTATCTAATTCACTTTTCTTTTGGTTAAAATAGTACTGCTTAAACCAAAAAGATAGAGTTCCTGCAACTAGTATAGTACTAGCTGCTAAAATCAAGGTAAAAGTTAGTATTAGTTTATAAACTAAACTATTCTTCTTCATCCTATTTCACCTCGAATTTATATCCAACTCCCCAAACTGTTTCTATTTGCCATGTATCGCCTGAATGTAATTTCTCTCTAAGTCTCTTGACATGTACGTCTACAGTTCTTGAGTCACCTGGGTAATCATACCCCCAAACTTCGCATAAAAGTTGTTCTCTTGTAAATACTCTATTCTTATTGCAAGCTAAGTAGTAAAGTAGTTCAAATTCTTTAGGTGGCATTTTTACTTCGTTGTTTTTATAAATTACCTTGTATGAATTTGCATCGATTGTTAAATCATTGTATTGAATTAATTCTTTGTTTGTGTTATCTGCTGTGTATCTTCTCATAACAGCTTTTACTCTAGCTAATAATTCTTTTGGTTCAAATGGTTTAACTATATAATCATCTGCACCAAGTTCTAAAGCTAAAACCTTATCAAAAGTATCACCTTTTGCTGTTAACATTATTACAGGTGTTGTTCCTTCTTTTCTTATCCATTTTAAAACATCTATTCCATCGATGTTTGGAATCATAACGTCAAGTAAAACTATATCTGGTTTATATTCTAAGAATATATCCTCAGCTTCCTTTCCGTTGTTTGCAATTTTCGTATCATAACCTGCACTTTTTACATACATGTTTATGACTTCGCAAATATTTTCGTCATCATCTACTATTAAAACTTTTCCTAATACGCCCTCCATATTAGCACCTCCATATATTTTAAATATAATATTTTAAAAACTTATATTTTTGTTTAACTATCCATTATAAATTTATCATTAATTAAGTATCATTAGTATAGTTTTATCTAATAAGTTACAAATTATTAACCATATATATGAAATTATTTAAATTTATAAAATTAGGCTGCACCTTACATAAAAAATTATGTAGTGTGCAGCCTCTAAAATAAAATAGCCTTATTTTTGCATTTCGAATAATTTACTTATTGGTTTGTCATCATATATTCTTTGAATTGCTTCAGCAAATAATGGTGCTACTGAAAGTGATGTGAATAATTCAGTATTTGTTCCTTCTGGTAATTTTATAGTATTAAGCATTACTAATTTCTCTATTGCAGAATCAGTAATTCTTTCAAATGCTGGTCCTGATAATACTCCGTGTGTACAACAAGCGTATACTTTAGTTGCTCCTAATTCTTTAAGAGCATTTGCAGCATTTGCTATAGTTCCAGCTGTATCTATCATATCATCTATTAAGATACATCTCTTACCTTCAACATCTCCAATTATATTCATTATTTCTGATACATTTGCTTTTGGTCTTCTTTTATCGATTATTGCTATAGGTGCATGTAAGTAATCTGCGAACTTTCTTGCTCTAGTTACACTTCCTAAATCTGGTGATACAACAACTACATCTTCTTTATCATCTAAATCCATTTCGTTTACGAAATATTCAGCAAGGATTGGTGACCCTACTAAATGATCTACTGGTATATTAAAGTATCCTTGGATTTGTGCAGCATGTAAGTCCATAGTAAGAACTCTGTCTGCTCCTGCTGTAGTTAAAAGGTCAGCAACTAACTTAGCTGTTATTGGATCTCTTGACTTAGCTTTTCTGTCTTGTCTTGCATATCCATAGTATGGCATAACTGCTGTTATTCTACCTGCTGATGCTCTTTTAAATGCATCTATCATTATTAATAATTCCATTAAGTTGTTGTTAACTGGAGAACAAGTTGATTGAACTATAAATACGTCAGCACCTCTTACAGTTTCTCCGATATTTATTGCTATTTCCCCATCACTGAAAGTTCCTACTTGAGCCTTACCTATTTCTAATCCCAATATTTTTGCTATTTCCTCTGCTAATTCTGGGTGTGAATTACCTGTGAATATTTTGATATTCTTTCCATGATTAATCATAATCTATGAAGACCTCCTCAATATTTTAGCTATTATTAGTTTATATAATAAAATTTATTATTTCATTAGTCCTTTTTTAGAAACCCATCCTTTGATGTTTCTTTGCTTAGCTCTTGCTACAGCTAAAGCACCTTCTTCTACTTCTGAAGTTATAGTTGAACCTGCTGCTATATAAGTATTGTCGTTAACTTTTACTGGAGATACTAAGTTTGTGTTACATCCTATGAAACTATGATCACCTATTATAGTTTTGTGTTTTTTAGTTCCATCGTAATTTACTATTACTGTTCCACAACCAAAGTTACATTCTTTTCCTACTTCTGCATCACCAATGTAAGTTAAGTGTGATACTTTAGTTCCATCTCCTATAGATGATTTTTTAACTTCAACGAAGTCACCAATTTTAACTTTTTCACCTATAGTACTTTCTGGTCTTATATAAGCAAATGGACCAACAGTAGTATTTTTTCCTACTTTACTTTCTAGTATTACTGATGATTCAATATTTACATTATCTTCTATAACGCTGTCTTTTATTCTTGAGTTTGGCATAATAGTGCAAAACTCTCCGATTTTAGTATTACCTTCTAATACAACGTTTGGATAGATTATTGTATCTTTTGCTATTTCAACATCAGCACCAATATATGTTGATTTTGGATCTATTAAAGTTACCCCATTTTCTAAATGTGATAAGTTTATTCTTTTTCTTAAAATTTCTTCTGCTTCTGCAAGTTGAACTCTTGAATTTACTCCTATAGTATCTTCGTAGTCTGTAACAACTGCACCAACTTTTTTTCCTTCTGATTTGAATATTCCAATAACATCAGTTAAGTAATATTCTCCTTGTTCGTTATTATTTGATAACTTATCTAAAGCTTCTATAAGCTCTTCTATATCGAAGCAATACATTGCTGCGTTCATTTCATTTACTAATAATTCTTCTTCGCTGCAATCTTTGTGTTCAACTATCTTAAGTACAAAACCATCTTCATCTCTTATGATTCTTCCGTATCCTGTAGGATCTTCAACCATTGCACTTAAAAGTGTTGCTGAATTATTATTTTCTTCGTGTTCTTTTATAAGTTCTAAAACAGTACTTTCTTTAGTTAATGGAGCATCACCTGCAAAAACTATAACTGTTCCCTTTTTTCCTTTTAGGAAATCAATAGCACACTTAGCTGCGTGACCTGTTCCTAATTGTTCATTTTGTAATGAATAAGAAACATTTCTGCTTTCTGTTCCTTTTTTAACTAACTCAGCACCTTTTCCTATAATTACATTAACATCTTCGATGTTAGCTTTTCTCATATTATCTATTACGTGGTTCACCATTTCTTTTCCGCAAACTTTGTGTAATACCTTAGGTAAATCTGATTTAATTCTCTTCCCTTGTCCTGCTGCAAGTATTAATGCGCATTTATACATTTTACCACCTCTATTATGACGAATATTTACATAATAGTATATATTATTTGATTTAGTGTATACACCATTATAATCATATACCTTTATAATTATATTTCAAACATCTCAGTATTTCAACCTCGCAAACTAGCCTTTAATCAATTTTTCCTTACTATTTATAAGAGTTTAATCAAAAATATTCGCTTTTTTGCATAAAACAAAAAAAATAAAAGGGTATTACTACCCTTTTATCACTGATTTAATCTTCACTTACTTCATTTTCTTCTTGTAATGCTTCTTCATATGCTTTTAGTATCGCTTTTTGAATAGTCTCTCTAGCGTCTGTGTTTATAGGATGTGCTATATCCTTAAACTCTCCATCGGGTGTCTTTCTACTTGGCATAGCGATAAATAGTCCGTTCTGCCCCTCGATTACTTTAATGTCGTGTACAACAAATTGCTCATCAAAAGTTACAGAAACGATTGCTTTCATTTTTCCATCCGTAGTTATCTTTCTTATTCTTACGTCTGTTATTTGCATTTAACTACACCTCCAGTTGCCTTGATGGTATTATAATTCTCCATTTATTGGTTAAATCCTCTTTTTTCCTTGGAAAATTTATAATATTTCTAAAAAAAACTAGAAAATTTTAATTTTCAAACATTTTTGAAGGTTTTACGTCTAATATAGTAGATCCATTAACTGCATGAAGGTCAACTATAGATACGTAATTTAATATTTTCTTTTCTACATCTTTATTGTCAACTAAAACTCCTATTCCTGTAAGTTCACTGTCGAATTCTTTTAATAAATCTTTTATTCCAAGTGCAGTTCCTCCACCTTTCATAAAATCATCAATAAATATACATTTAGAATTACTCTTCATTGATTTTTTTGAAAGTGACATTTGTTGAAGTCTTCCACTAGTACCTGATACGTAGTTTATAGACATCGTAGGACCTTCTGTAACTTGTGCATCTCTTCTTGCTATAACTAATTGAACTCCTAGATTTCTTGCTACTTCATAAGCTAAAGGAATACCCTTAGTTTCAACTGTTATAACGTAATCTACTTCTGTTGATTTAAATAAAGATGAAAGTATAGTTCCAGCTCTACTTATAATTTCAGGATTACACATAACATCTGTCATATAAATTATGTTTCCAGGTATCACTCTGCTATCATCGTTTAAAAGGTTACATAATTCTAAAGCGAATTCTTTCCCTTTATCTATTCCGATTTGAGGAATATATTTAATTCCCCCTGCTGCACCAGATATAGTTTCTATTCTACCCATCTGGAGTTTTTCTAGCACTTCTCTAACTATAACTATATCTTCACTTATAGTTGACTTTGCTGCATTTAGCATTTCTGAAAATCTATTTAATCCAATTATCTTATTTGGATTTTCCATTAAAACTTTTGTAATAACTACTACTCTATTATTTCTACTTAACTTTTCCATTATAATCACCCACATTTTCAATAAATACGAAATATATGATTAAAATCATACCTCAATATTCATATTTTATTCTATATCATTTCCTCTTGCAATATATTTTAAACTTATATCTATAAATATTTTCATTAAAGATGTAAATTTAGTATTTAATTCAAAATTAATAAATTATTATTCGTTTTCTGTGTTCAAATTATTAATTTTGTATATAATTATAAATGAACTAAGAAAAGGGGTTGATTTCATGTCATTCGATTTTTTAAATGATAAAAACAAAAAAGTTCATTTTATTGGTATTGGCGGTATAAGCATGAGCGGTCTTGCTGCTGTACTATTAAACAATGGTTTTAAAGTATCTGGTTCAGATTCTAAAGAATCTGCTATAACAAACAGCTTAAAAGATAAAGGTGCTGAAATATATATAGGACATAATAGTGATAATCTTAAAGATGTAGATTTAGTTGTTTATACAGCAGCTATCCCGTCAGATAATCCTGAGATTATTAAAGCTAAAGAAGATAGTATCACTTTAATGGATAGAGCTGAATTTTTAGGTTTAATTATGAAAGGACATAAATACAACGTAGCAGTTGCTGGTACTCACGGAAAAACTACTTGTACTTCTATGATCACTAACATAACTCTTGAAGCTGATTTAGATCCTACTATTCTTGTAGGTGGAGAATTAGATGTTATAGGAGGGAACTATAGAATAGGTCAAAGCGAATACTTCGTAACTGAGGCTTGTGAATATAAGGAATCATTCCTTAAATTCTTCCCATACGTTGGTATAATCTTAAACATCGATGCTGACCACCTAGATTACTATAGAGATTTAGACCACATAACTGAAACTTTTAAAAAATTCTCAAAACTTATACCAAAAGACGGATATCTTATAGGATATAACGAAGATCCTAACGTAAAAGATATCTTAAATCACGCAGATTGTAACACTATAAGCTACGGTTTTGATGATACTTCTGATGTGTGGGCTAAAAACATTTCATACAACAACAAAGGATGTGCTACATTTACTGTAGTTCGTGGCTCAGAAGAGCTATTTGAAGTTACTCTTGAAATGCCAGGAACTCACAACATCTTAAACGCACTTTCAACTATTTCTGTAGGATTAATATTTGATATATCTTACGAAAAAATAGCTGAAGGTCTAAAAGAATGCAAGGGTGCACACAAAAGATTTGAATATAAAGGTGAAAGAAACGGAATCACTGTTATAGATGATTACGCTCATCACCCTGTTGAAATTAAAGCAACTCTTAATACTGCAAAAAAAATACCTCACGGTAAAACTTATTGCGTATTCCAACCTCATACTTATACAAGAACTAAGACTTTATTTAATGAATTCACAGAAGCTTTCTTTGACTGTGATGAATTAATCCTTATGGATATTTACGCAGCTAGAGAAAAAGATACAGGTCTTGTTTCTTCAGATGAACTTGGAGATGCTATAAGAGAAAAAGGTGTTAAATGTATAAATGTTCACTCTCATAAAGAAGCCGTTGAATATTTAAACAAAAATTTAAACAAAAACGACATGCTTCTAACAGTAGGTGCTGGAGATGTTGTTATAGTTGGAGAAACGTTTTTACAAGACTAAAACCCTTTCTCATTTTACAAATTTGTAAATTTAAGTAATTAATTTAAGTTAAAAAAATAGAAAATACAAATACTGTTTAAGTATTTGTATTTTCTATTTTAAAATGAATACGAATTCAAAAACTCTATCTACTATATAATTTCATTAATATAGTATGCTACTTAAGTTTTTTAGTATATTTTAAGTATTTTATCTTTACATAATCCTTTATAAAAGCAGCTGTTTCTCTTAAAGAAAGTTTCATATTAAACCTCTCTCTACTGTTTATAACGCTGACTTTAAGCCCTAGCTCCTTACAAATGAACCTAACTCTAGCTATATGAAATCTATTAGTACATACAATTAAACGTTTACTTTTATTTTTCTTTAATATCTCCTTAGTAAATAAAAGGTTCTCGAATGTGTTCATAGACCTTTTTTCTAGATATATATCAGACTTTTTCACTAAACTTTTTATAAGTTCTTCTTCCATCCAAATATATTCAGGAATATCTCCTTCGCCTCTACCTGTTGCTATTATTGACTTAACCTTATCTTCCCTATATAAATTAACAGCTAAATCTAACCTTCTTTTAATGTTTTCACTCTCTATCTTACATCCTAAAACTATTGCAACTTCGCTAGGTTCTGATTCTTGCCCTTTTTGAGTAGAAATCCATATTAATATAGCAAATAAAATTAACAATATAATACAAAAAATTTTTATCACTAAAAAAATCATACTTTTATATCCAAAACTTGCTATTTATTATACTATTATATAGCATATACTATTTATTAGTTCTTTAATTTCCAAAATTTCTCGAAACATTTTTTTGTAAATCTATTTAATTTTTTTCAATTATAACTTATAATAAGAACGAACAAAATTAGTTCTTCTACAATATTCTGCATATTTTTATGCGAAAATATATAACTTATAAATAAGTCTTTTATATTTTTTGCAATGCAGAAAACGTTTAAATATTTTTTGTATAGATGTTTTTGAATATTTATTCTAAACATTTATCTTTATGTTCGTTTGTAATAATTTTTAACATACAAAAAAATATAACACACAAAGGAGAAGGAAAATTGGACAGATTTATTGGATTAATAGGTATAGCTGTTATTATTGGTATAGCGGTATTATTTTCAACAAACAGAAAAAAAATCAACTGGCGTCTAGTTATTACTGGTCTTATAATACAAGTTATTTTTGGACTTTTAATCATAAACGTACCTGCTGGTAGAGATTTTTTCAATTACATTAGCACTTTTATAACTAAATTATTAGATTTTACAGCTGAGGGTACTCGTTTCTTATTCGGTAACCTTTTAGATGAAAACACATTTGGAATGATCTTTGCATTAAAAGTACTTCCAACTATCATATTCTTCTCAGCTTTAATGGGAATTCTTTATTATTTAGGAATCATGCAAGCTGTAGTTAAAGTTATAGCTAAATTTATTTGTAAATTACTAGGAACTTCAGGTGCTGAAACTTTAAGTGCCGTAGGTAACATATTCTTAGGTCAAACTGAAGCACCGCTTCTAGTTAAACCTTATATTAAAGAAATGACTCAATCTGAGCTTATGGCTATCATGGTTGGTGGTATGGCTACAGTTGCTGGTGGAGTTATGGCAGGATACGTAGCAATGGGTATCGATGCTGGTAACTTACTTGCAGCAAGTATTATGGCTGCACCTGCTGGATTAGTTTTAGCTAAGATTTTAGTTCCTGAAACTGAAGAACCAGTTACTAAAGATATATCAAACATCACAGTTGAGCAAACTGCTTCAAACGTAGTTGAAGCTGCTGCAAACGGTGCTAGCGAAGGTTTAGGATTAGCTCTTAACGTTGGAGCTATGCTTCTTGCATTCGTTGCTCTTATCGCTTGTCTTAACTGGATACTTGCTTCAATTGGTGGATTATTCGGAGCTCCTTGGTTAACATTCCAATGGATAATGGGTAAATTATTCTCACCACTTGCATTCGTAATGGGTGTTCCTACTGTAGATATCTCTGCAGCTGGTAACTTATTAGGTCAAAAAGTAATGATAAACGAATTCGTTGCATACGCTGAATTATCAAAACAAATGGCAGCAAATGTTTTACAACCAAAAACTGTATTAATATTAACTTATGCACTTTGCGGATTCGCTAATATCAGTTCTGTTGCTATCCAAATCGGTGGAATTGGATCATTAGCACCAGAAAAGAAATCAATTATCGCTAAATTAGGATTTAAAGCCTTATTAGGTGGTGCACTTGCTACTTGTTTAACAGGTACAATTGCCGGAGTCCTATTCTCAATATAAATAACTTAAATTTTTAACAACACATACAAGAAAAAGCATTCGGGCCTCCCGAATGCTTTTTACTTTATTTTAAGTTTAAATTTATTTCCTTACCTCCACACTTTATACTAACTTCATCTTTAAAATCTTTTCCTTTTATATATCTATACTCAAACTTATTTTTCTCTTTATTTTCATAATATACTTTGCTATCACTATCCATTTTTTTATCACCAGATAGAACCTCTAATTGATTTTCACTTACTCCTTCTTTAATCTTCTCACCTATTAATATCAAATGAGTTTCTGTAGAAATAACTTCTTTTATTTTGTAATTTGAAATTATCTTACCTACGCTTAAAACATTTGCTTTATCAGAAACATTTTTAACTAAAGTCTTAAGTGAAAACTTCTCATCTCCAATATTTATATCTTGATCTAATTTAAAATCTTCACTTCCTATTCCAACGTATTTACTTAATTTTTTATCATATATTTCATTATCTATATCTGACATCCAATCATCATTTAAGTAAATAGATTTTATTCCAACCCTAATGTTTTTATCTACCTTTTCGCTGTAACCTCCTACAGCATTACACTCTCTATTTTCTCCATTTATCTTAAAGTCTGAATTTATATTTATATCTTCATCTTTGTTTAAGTTATCTTCATTATATTTAATCTCATAAGTAAAATTTAATGTAAAACCATCATAAACAACACTTTTTATTTTAAAAGTGCCTCCTTTAAAACTAAATACTTGATTAACTAAATTTGCATTACTACTATATTTATCACTTCTTCCCAATAAATTAAATACAAAATCTTTAACATCTTCTCCAGTTGCATAACTAACAACAGTAAAACTAGTGCCGCATAAAACTACTAACCCTAAGAGAGCTATTTTTAAAAACTTTTTTTCTCTCTTTATACTATTTCTTTTCTTTAAACTATTTAATGTATCATTAATCTTATCATCTATATTTTTAGGAATTTCATTACTTCCATCTTCTATTAATGCCTTTATTTTTTTATCAAAATCATTATTCATATACTACATAATCCTCCCCATCAAATCTGCTAGTTTTTTCTTTCCCCTTAATAATCTAGTTCTAACAGTAGAATCTTTCAAATTCAAAACCTTAGCTATATCTTTTTGCTTCATATCCTCAAAATAATATAAAAGTATTATCTCCTTTGTTTCTTTAGGCAATTTCTCTATAGCATCCTTTAAATCTAAATTCTCATAAGAATCGTCTGTACACTTATTTGATATTTCTTGTATTTCTTCTAAACTTATAATATCTTTGTTTTTAATTAATATCTTTTTACATTCATTAATTAAAATTCTTACAAGCCAAGTTTTAAAATACTTCTCTTCCCTTAAATTTTCTATATTCTCATAAGCATTTATTATAGTATTTTGTATAGCATCTTCTATATCACATTCTCTTTTTAATATACCCTTTGATACTTTATATAAATTAAGTTTATTTTCCTTTATTAATTTAGAAAATGAATCCTTATCTCCTTTTTTTGCTTTATAAACATCTGATCTAGGCTTAAACAAAGCTATTTTCAAATTTCAAGTCCCCCTTAAGCTTTAAATTAATTACGTAATTACATATTAGATAATTATTCAACGTAAAATGTTTCAAGCCTTTAAAAAAAGATAAAAAAAAAGATACCTAAAATTTTTAGGTATCTTTTTTCATTATTTAATTACTGTAAGTTCTTTAGTTACTTGATTTAACTTTTCACAGCCGTTTTTAGTTACTAAAACTAAATCTTCTATTCTAACTCCGATATCATCTTTTAAGTAAATACCAGGCTCTATTGAGAAAATCATTCCTTCTTTAACTTCGTTATGGTTTATAGCACTAACATCTCCAGCGTCGTGACACTCTATTCCTATGCAGTGACCCGTTCTATGCGTAAAGTACTCTCCATATCCTTCTTTTTCTATGTAGCTTCTAGCTGCATTATCTATATCGCTAAATTTAACTCCTGGTTTTATCATAGCTATAGCTCTTTCGTTAGCTTCTTTTACTATGTTATAAACCTTAGCATGTTCTTTTGATGGTTCTTCTTTAAAGAATACTGTTCTTGTCATATCTGAGCAGTAATCCTTATACACTCCTCCCATATCGATTACTATGCTATCTCCTTTTTTAAGAACTGTATCATCAGTTCCGTGATGAGGATCTGCACCGTTTGGGCAAAATGCAACTATAGGACTAAATGAAAATTTGTTCATTCCATTTTTAGCGTATAGCTCTTTTAAAAGGTCTGCATAATATCTTTCAGTTTTTCCTTCTTCAAGTCTTTCTAAAAGTTCTACCATAGTTTTATCATTTAATCTTGAAGCTTCTTTCATAAGCTTTATTTCTTCTTCATCTTTAACTCTTCTTAAATCATCTATTATTGTAGATGAATTTACGTATCCACTAGCACTATTTATATCCATTAATCTTATTAAGAATTGTGCTGGCATAGTTTTATCTATTCCTAAAACTTCGTTTTTATCTACAAAACTTGAAAGTAGTTTTATTGGATCTTCTGTATCAGTATACCAAGCTAAATCTACTCCTAAATCTTCGTTTATAGGGAAAAGTTTATTTATAATTAGTTTATGCTCTCCATTAGATTTAATAAGAAGCGCTATCATTCTCTCCCCTGGACTAAACCATTTTCCTGTTAAATAAAATAATGATGGAGGTGCTGAAACTACCATTTGCTTTAAGCCTTGTCTTTGCATCTCTTCAATCACATTAAAAATTCTGTTTACCTTCATTCTTTATCCCTCCGTTTATGTATATTTATCTTCTATTATACACTATTTAATAACTTTTATATCTCTCTTCTATTGTTGTATAATATAGTTATATTGAATTATGGAGGTCTTAACAATGAAAATCGCAGTTATTTCTGATATACACGGAAATCTATATGCACTAATGAGAGTATTAGAAGATATAGAAGACAATAAAGTAGATACAATCGTATGTCTTGGAGACCTAGTTGGGTACGGTCCTCATCCAAACGAAGTAGTTGCTATGATAAGAAGAAGAAAAATTCTTTGCATTAAAGGAAATTATGATGCAGCTGTTTGTGAAAATGAATTTAATTTTATAAGAGAAAATACTATTAATTCATTTACATTACCTTGGACTGTAGAAGAATTAAGAGCTGAAAACAGGCATTATCTTGATAATTTACCTACTTCACTTAATCTTAATTTTGATGGTAACAATATTTTATTTGTACACGGTAGCCCAAATAAAATAAATGAATATATGCTAAAAGACTCTGAGGAAACTGAAACTATTATGAAAGAACTTAATTATGATATTTTAGTTTCTGCACACACTCACCTTCCTTGTGCTAAACAATTTGATAACAAATTATTTATAAACGATGGAAGCGTTGGTAAACCAAAAATCGGAAGACCAAACCCTACTTACGCTATATTAAATATAGACAAAGATAGTGGAACTTCTGTTAAAATTCACGAAGTTGAATATGAAGTAAAAAGAATAATTAAAGATATGAAGATGTTAAACTTCCCTGAGAGACTTATATCTTCATTTGAAACTGGAACTGAATAAAAAAATTCTGAGATGATTTTTATCATCTCAGAATTTTTTATTCTATCAATATGCCAACAATCCTAGAACTTTTAAGTTTTACTTTATCTTTATTGTTACATGCTTTGTATTCATTAGTAACATCTTTTCCAGGTTTTATATTGCAATATACTCCCTCTTTAAATCCAGTAACACCAGTAACATCATAAACTGTTCCTTCTATAGCTATGTAAGCTAAGTTATTTCCAAGTCCATCGTATTTTGAAAGCTCCTCTATTGTAAATTCTTTTCTCATATAATCTAATAAATTATATTCTTCTAATATAATTTCTATATCTTCCATTATATTTTTTATTTCCTCTACTATCTCTTCTTTATTTTTAGACCTTTCTAATAACATTTTTTTAAGTTTATTTATTTGATTATTTTTTTTAATTAGAAGTTTTTCTAGTAACATTTTATCCCCCAAAGAAATATTAGTATATAAAATTAATATATGCTTACTATATTGCATTTGATAGAAAAGTATTGTAAAATCAATTTAATGTATTCAAATTAAAAAAACTTTGACGAGAAGAGTAGACTTAGGACGTAGTTCTTAGCGAGTGAGGGATGGTGCGAGCCTCATACGAAGCCTTTGATTGAAGAACATCTCTGAGTTTCTAACCGAAAGCTTTTAAAGCAAGTAGACTTAGACGGATCCAAACCGTTAATATTGGATGGCATAAGTTTTGTGCCTGTTAAAGCCGGCTGTTTATCAGCAATTTGGGTGGTACCGCGGATATATCCTTTCGTCCCTTATAGTTTAGGGAAACGATAGGATTTTTTTATTGTCTAAAATTAAGAAAAAAACAATTACTAGGAGGTAATATTAATGAACAAAGATAACGTATTAGTTAGATCTCTTTACAGAAACACAGCTGAATATTTAAACAAAGACGTAACTATAACTGGATGGATAAGAACTTTAAGAGCTTCAAATGCTTTTGGTTTTGTAGAAATCAATGATGGTTCTTTCTTTAAAAATATCCAAGTAGTATTTGGAAGCGAATTAGATAACTTTAAAGACGTTTCAAAGTTACCTATATGCTCATCTTTAAAAATAATAGGTACTTTAGTAGAAACTCCAAACGCTAAACAACCGTTTGAGATTCAAGCTAAAGAAATAGTAATAGAAGGTATGTCAGATTCAGACTACCCACTTCAAAAGAAAAGACACACTTTCGAGTATTTAAGAAGCATAGCTCACTTAAGACCTAGAAGTAATGCTTTCTCAGCAGTATTTAGAGTTAGATCAGTTGCAGCTTATGCTATACACAAATTCTTCCAAGAGCAAAACTTCGTATACACTCACACTCCAATCTTAACTGGTAGTGACTGTGAAGGTGCAGGAGAAATGTTTAAAGTAACTACGTTTGATTTACAAAACGTACCTACTACTAAAGAAGGAACTATAGATTTCAAAGAAGATTTCTTCGGAAAAGAAACTAACCTTACAGTTTCAGGACAATTAAACGGTGAAACTTTTGCTTTAGCATTTAGAAACATCTATACTTTCGGACCAACATTTAGAGCTGAAAATTCAAACACAGCAAGACATGCTGCTGAATTCTGGATGGTTGAACCTGAAATATCATTTGCAGATTTAAATGATAACATGGAACTTGCTGAAAAAATGCTAACATATGTTATTAAATATGTTATGAATGAATGCCCTGAAGAAATTCAATTCTTCAACCAATTTATAGATAAAGGTTTAGTAGAAAGATTAAATCACGTAGTAAACTCAAACTTTGCGAGAGTTACTTACACTGATGCTGTAGAAATACTTAAATCTTGTGATAAGAAATTCGACTACCCTGTTGAGTGGGGAATCGACTTACAAACTGAACACGAAAGATACTTAACTGAAGAGCACTTCAAGTGTCCAGTATTTGTAACTGATTATCCAAAAGATATAAAAGCATTCTACATGAGAATGAACGAAGACAACAAAACAGTTGCTGCTATGGACCTTTTAGTTCCTGGTATCGGCGAAATAATAGGTGGAAGCCAAAGGGAAGAAAGACTTGATGTTTTAAAAGCAAGAATGTCTGAACTTAACTTAAACGAAGAAGATTACTGGTGGTATTTAGAGCTTAGAAAATACGGAGAAACTAAGCACTCAGGATACGGATTAGGATTTGAAAGATTAATAATGTATATAACTGGTATGTCAAATATCAGAGACGTAATCCCATTCCCAAGAACTACAGGTCAATCAGACTTCTAATAAAAAAGCCACTGAATTCAGTGGCTTTTATTTTCAACTTTTTTATTCCATTCTAATCTTAATTTGTAATAATTTTAATTATTATGGAACATATTGACTATAGTGTACATCTTGTATTACTATATGTTATGATACGATAATTAAATCTTTAACAAAACCAATCACACGTTATTTAAATGTTTACATTTAGTTAACATATTAAGATTTATTATCTTGTTATTTTAAAAATGAATATAGTTATGGGGGGTTCTTTATGAACGCAAAAAACGATACTAAAAAAATCATGTGGTATAGTCTTGCACTTATGGCCTTCTCTGCTGTTTGGGGATTTGGAAACGTTGTTAACGGATTCTCTGAATTCGGAGGACTTAAAGCGATTGTATCATGGATACTAATTTTCGCAGTATATTTCGTTCCTTACGCTTTAATGGTTGGGGAACTTGGTTCTGCATTTAAAGATTTAGGTGGTGGGGTTAGTTCTTGGATTAACGAAACTATAGGACCTAAACTTGCTTATTATGCTGGTTGGACTTACTTTGTTGTACACTTACCTTACATATCACAAAAACCTCAAGGTGCAGTTATTGCAGCTTCTTGGGCAATATTCCAAGATGGTTCAATAAGTAATCTTAGCCCTTTATTATTACAAGCTCTTTGCTTAGTAATATTCTTATTTGGACTTTGGTTTGCATCAAAAGGAATTAAAGCATTAAAGAACATAACAACTATAGCCGGTACATCAATGTTTATAATGTCAATTCTTTTCATATTATTAATGATTGCAGCACCAGCTATAACAAATGCACCTCTTCTAAAAATAGATTGGTCATTTGATACATTCATGCCTACTTTCGACGTTAAATACTTTACTAGTTTATCTATATTAGTATTTGCTGTTGGTGGTTGTGAAAAGATTTCACCTTATGTAAATAAGATGAAGGATCCTTCTAAAGGTTTCCCAAAAGGTATGATAGCACTTGCTATAATGGTTGCTGTTTGTGCTATACTTGGAACTATTTCTTTAGGAATGATGTTTGATTCAAATAATGTTCCAAAAGACTTATTAACAAATGGTGCTTACTACGCATTCCAAAGACTTGGTGAATACTATGGAATAGGGAATACTTTCGTTGTTATCTACGCTATAACAAATGTTATAGGACAAGTATCAACTCTTATCCTTTCAATAGATGCACCACTACGTATACTTTTAGATAGTGCAGATAGTGAATATATACCAGAAAAATTACTTGTTCAAAATGAACATGGTTCTTTTATTAATGGTAATAAATTAATAGGTGTAATCGTTGCTATTTTAATAATAATACCTGCTTTTGGTATAGGTGATGTTGATGCTATTGTAAAATGGTTAATAAAGCTTAATGCTGTTTGTATGCCACTTAGATATCTTTGGGTATTCGTAGCTTATATAGCATTAAAAAGAGCTGGAGATAAATTCCACGCTGAATATAGATTCACTAAAAGCAAAGCTTTTGGTATTATCCTAGGTGCATGGTGCTTTGGATTCACTGCATTTGCATGTATAGGTGGAATGTATTCAGAAAACACATTCCAATTAGTATTAAATATAATAACTCCTTTCGTTTTAGTTGGATTAGGATTAATCTTACCTAGAATCGCTGCAAAAGAAAGAAGAGCTAAAGGAATATCTTAAAATAAAAAGATGCTTCGCAAAATATATTTGCGAAGCATCTTTTTTAATTCTATTTATTAGCTCTTCCTTTTGCTAATTCATAAATAGTGTTAACTGGAACTCCAGTACCACCTTTTCCTTTATAAGTTACAGGTTTATCAGTCCAAGCTGTTCCTGCTATATCCATATGAACCCAAGGAGTTTCTTCTGCAAATTCTCCAACAAACAATCCTGCTGTTATTGTTCCTGCATATCTTCCTCCTATGTTTTTAAGGTCTGCTATATCTGATTTTATTAATTCTTTATATTCTTCAAAAGCTGGTAACTTCCAAGCTCTTTCCCCTGTATACTCTGAAACACCAACTACTTCACTGCATAAATCATCATTATTTGTTACAAGTGCTGTAGTAGTTTCTCCTAATGCTACAAGTGCTGCTCCTGTTAAAGTCGCAAGTTCAACAATTTCAGTTACCTTTTCTTCTGTTTTAATATAAGTCATAGCATCTGCTAAAGTTAATCTTCCTTCTGCATCTGTATTTAATACTTATATTGTTTTTCCAGCCATACTTCCTATGATATCTCCTGCTTTATAAGCATTTCCATCTATCATGTTTTCACAAGCTGCAACTACACCTATAACATTTATTTTTAAATCTCTCTTTGCTATAGAAGTCATTGCTCCTATAACTGCAGCTGCACCACCCATATCTGATTTCATAGTTGCCATACTATCAGTTGGTTTTAATGAATATCCGCCTGAGTCAAAAGTAAGACCTTTACCTACTAATCCTAATCTTTTCTTTTTATTTTCATTATCACCAAAGTATCTCATTACAATTAATTTTGGTTCGTTAGTTGACCCTTTAGCTACACTTAAGAATGCTTCCATCCCTAATTCTTCGATCTTTTCTTGACCTAAAACTTCAACTTCAAATCCAAATGTTTCTCCAAGTTCTTGAACTTTAAATCCTAAAACTTCAGGATACATTTCGTTTGCCGGTTCGTTTACTAAATCTCTTGCGATAACTACACCATTTGCTATATCTATTCCTTCTTCTATAGAATCTTTAACATCCTCTTCTCCTATATCACTAACATTACATCCTGTAAATGAAATAAATACGTCTTTTTTATCTTCTTTTTTGCTTTTATATTTATCGAAAGTGTAATCTGTAAGTTCTAAAGCTATAGTCATAGCTTTAAGAATTTCTTTTATATCAATTGCATCTGTTCTTATCATTCTTACAGCTATATCTGTATCTTTAAGTTCTTTTAGCTTTTTATAAGCTTTTGATATATTTACTTTTATTTTTTCTAAATTTATCTCTTCTTCTTTTCCAAGACCAATTAAAACTATATCTTGAATAACTCCATCTATTTCACGAGTGAAGCTATACATTTCACCTAACTTACCGTTAAACTTATCAGTCTTTTTTAAGTGTTCTATCATTTTTTTAAGTTCTTCATGTTTCATAACAATCTTATCTTCAAAAAATGGCATTATAACACCTGAAGTTTCTCTACATGATTTTGTTTTAAATCCAAATTCCATAATTCTAAACACCTCTCTATTTCATATATTCTTCAAATAAAACAACTTCTCCTGATTCTAAGCTCTTTTTAACATCAATTATTCTTTGATTTTTAGAACCTCTAAATCTTAAGCCATCTCCCATGTTGTCTATTTCAAACTTACCATCAACAAGAGCATCTAAATTATATAATAAATCTTTAAATCCTTCTTTTTTATCTAAATTATCCATTATATATTCGAAAGTATATCCAGTAAATGACCAAACATCTTTTCCGTTTTCTCTAAACTTTTTAGCCATATATGCAAAATCTTCTGCTCTTTCAAAAGGATCTCCACCGCTAAAAGTAACTCCTTTAATCATAGGATTATCTAATACATCTTCTATTAGTTCATCCATATCTTTTAAAGTGCCACCTTCAAAGTTATGAGTATCTGGATTAAAGCAACCTTCACAATTATGATTGCATCCTTGTGAAAAGAACACCCTTCTCATACCTGGTCCGTTTACTAAACTTTCATATGCAATTCCTGCAAGTCTTATTTTCTTACTCATTATGCTCCTCCTGATTTTAAATTATTATATCATACTAATTTAGTCGGTTATATACATTTATATATCATTTAACCTTTTTAACATAAAAATTTAATTATTTATTGTACTTCTTTCTTATCCTAAAGTAATTAATTCCTGATAGAATAGTTAACCCTAACCATATAAAAACTAACAGCTTAAATAGATTTGAATCGCTTTTTAATAAACTATAATCTAAGTAAATAAAAACCATTAAAGAGATAAGATATATTATAAAAGTTTTTAATGATTCTTTTTTTATTTGTCCCTCTATCTCAGACAAATATTCAAAACTGTTCTTTAAGTCTTTTCCAAGAATAATTCTTTCAAATAATAACCCTCTTCTATAATACACGGTCCAAGTCTCATCATCTATAACACTTCTATTTAATACTAAATACTTCATTATACGAGGCTTACCCTTTATAAAATAAAACATTCCTAAATTTACTTTATATAAATTAAGTCCCCTAACTTCCATTTCACTAAGCCACTCTTCTGTCCCTACAGCATCTATTAAAAAGAAAGGCCTAAATACCTTTATTAAAATGTTTTTATCCTCTAATTCTCTTTCCTCAAACGGAGTCAGTTTTGCTCCGCAATACCCTGCCCCTTTTTCCATAAAATCTCCCCTTAAATATATCTATATTTATCTAAAACATAACACTCTTACTCTTTAAGTGTCAATTTATAATCCATAACAAAAAGCCTATCAACTTTAAAATTGATAGGCTTTTTATTAATTATTTTCTTTTACGTAATTTAATCTTCCGCCAGCATATATAACTTCTATTTCTTTTAAAGTTAAATCAACTTTAGCTTTAAATTCATTTCCTTTAGTTATATTTTTAAATGTTATTTCACCTTTTTCTAATTCATCCTTAATATCATAAGCTCTAATGTCATCTAATAAATCTATAGATTCATAAACCGTTTCATCTTCAAATTCTACAGGTATAATCCCATTATTAATTAAGTTAGCTTTATGAATCCTTGCAAATGATTTTGCAACTACAGCTTTTACTCCTAAATATAATGGTGCAAGGGCTGCATGTTCTCTACTTGAACCTTGTCCGTAATTTGAACCTGCAACTATTATTCCACCACCATTTTCCTTAGCTCTTTTCGGGAATTCTGTATCAACTGTATTAAAGCAAAACTCTGATAAATAAGGAATATTTGATCTAAATGGTAGAAGCTTAGAGTTTGAAGGCATTATATGGTCTGTTGTTATATTATCTTCAACTTTAATTAAAACTTTACCGCTTAAATCTTTTTCTAACTCTTTATTTACTGGGAATGGTTTTATATTCGGTCCCCTCTTAACTTCAACTTCTCTATTATCTACAGCTGGCTTTATAATCATAGAATCATCTACTAAAAACTTTTCTGGCATTTCAAAATCTAAAGAAACTGATAACTCTCTAGGGTCTGTTAAAAATCCAGTAATAGCTGAAACTGCTGCTGTCTCAGGGCTAACTAAAAATATCTTTGCTGAAAGAGTACCACTTCTTCCATAGAAATTCCTATTAAAGGTTCTTAATGATATTCCATCTGTACCTGGCGCTTGTCCCATCCCTATACAAGGACCACAAGAGTTTTCTAAAATCCTAGCACCAGAACTAATTATATCTCCTAAGGCTCCATTTCTAGAAAGCATCTCCATAACTTGCCTAGACCCAGGTGCTATTACAAGGCTTACGTCATCTTGAATTTTCTTTCCTTTTAATATCTTACTTACTTTCATTAAATCTTCATAAGAAGAATTTGTACAGCTTCCTATAGCAACTTGGTCGACTTTAATTTTTCCTATTTTAGAAACTTCTAAAACATTATCTGGAGAATGTGGCATAGCGGCTAGAGGTTCTAATTTTTCTAAATCTATCTCTACTATCTCATCATAAAAAGCATCACTATCTGGTTTTAAAAATCTAAATTCATCTTCTCTTTCTTGCGCTTTAAAAAACTCTAAAGTTCTTTCATCACTTGGGAAAATAGAAGTCGTTGCACCAAGTTCAGCTCCCATATTTGTAATAGTTGCTCTCTCTGGAACTGACAAACTTAAAACTCCAGGTCCTCCGTATTCAAAAACCTTTCCTACTCCACCTTTTACAGTAAACTTTCTTAAAACTTCTAAAATGATATCTTTTGCAGAAACCATCCTTTTTAATTTGCCTTTTAGTTCTATCTTGCAAACTTTAGGCATGTTTATATTATATGCTCCTCCTGCCATAGAAAGAGCTACATCTAGACCTCCAGCTCCCATAGCTAGCATTCCTACTCCACCTGCTGTAGGCGTGTGGCTATCTGAACCTATTAAAGTTTCTCCTGGAGTTGAAAATCTTTCTAAAAAAACTTGGTGACATATACCGTTACCTGGCTTTGAAAAATATACTCCATGCTTAGAAGCTACTGTTTGAATGAATTTGTGGTCATCTGCATTTTCAAAACCTTGTTGAAGCATATTGTGATCTATAAAAGCTATAGATCTTTTAGTTTTAACTTTATCTATCCCCATAGCTTCTAATTGAAGGTATGCCATAGTTCCTGTTGAGTCTTGAGTAAGTGTTTGATCTATCTTAATACTTATAGGTTCAGAAGTTTTAAGTTCTCCTGAAACTAAATGATTTTTTATTATTTTATATACTAAATTATCTCCCAAAATTAAGCCCCCTTATTTTATGTTATCTTGCTTTCTTACTTATTATATTTTCATATTCTCTATATATTTGAACTAATTCTTTATCAAATAATTGTCTTTTAAGTCTTACTGACGTAGACCTAACTAGTTTTAATATATCAGTTGCCTCATAATCTTCTAAATTTATATCATATTCATTAAATTTATTTATTATAGCAGCTTTGCCTGAATGCTTTCCTATAATTATTTGCCTTTCAAGACCTACATCTGCAGGGTCAAAAGCTTCATAATTTTTAGGATTCTTAAGAGCCCCATCTGCATGAATCCCTGATTCGTGAGCAAACATATTATCTCCTACTATAGCTTTCCATTTAGGTAGTGCTCTCCCTGATGCCCTTGATACATATTCAGATACTTCACGAAACATCTTAGTATCTACATCAACTTCGTATTTAAGCACATGCTTAAATGACATAATAACCTCTTCTAAAGCAGCATTTCCAGCTCTTTCACCTAAGCCATTAACGGTAACTCCAACATGGGTTGCACCTGCTCTTATACCTGCTAAGGCATTAGCTGTTGCCATGCCGAAATCATTGTGAGTGTGCATCTCTATATCAAAGCTTGTATTATCTACTAAGTATTTTATATCTTGGTAGATGCTAAAAGGCTCCTTTATTCCAACAGTGTCGCAGTATCTAAACCTATCTGCTCCTGCCTTTTTAGCTTCTTCTATAAACTGCACTAAAAATCCTAAATCAGCTCTAGATGCATCTTCCCCATTTACTGATACATAAAGCCCGTTATCTTTAGCGAATCTAACAGCTTTAACCATATTGTTTATAACCCATTCTCTAGACGTCTTAAGTTTATGCTTGATATGGATATCTGAAACTGATATAGATATAGCAACCGCATCCACTCCACAATCAATTGATTCTTTTATATCTGATATCACAGCTCTATTCCAAGCCATTATGCTACAGTTAAGATTCCTTTTTACTATTTGCTTTATAGCTTCCTTTTCGTCTCCACCCATAGTAGGAATCCCAACTTCAAGTTGGTCTACACCAAGTTCACATAGCATCTCTGCTATTGCTATCTTTTCTGCATTTGCAAATACTACTCCCGCTGTTTGTTCACCATCTCTTAGGGTGGTATCTACAATAAAAATTTGCTTACCATCATCTAACTTTTTAATAGTCATATTTAAGCCCCCTTTTAATATCTATAAAAATAAAATTTCCCCATTTTAGATATTTTTACCATTTAATTTTAACATAAAATACTTTTATCAACAACGATAATTGCAAGTTTTTAATTTAAAGTTTCATTTATTAAATAATAATACTATATTTTAATTAATTTTAGACATTATTTTGCAAGATTTTTATAAAATAATTCATTTGTGCCCAAACGCAAAAAAAATCGCAAACACATTTTAAAAATTGTGTTTGCGATTTATAATTATTTTAACATTCTTGATAGTGATTCATGTTTGTTCCTGTGTGAGTTATTCTATCTTGTCTTTCATGATATTTACCAGGTCCAAATCTTTCATCAAGACTTAAGTATCCAGTAACTCTTGATACACCTTGGATATCTGTGCTTCCACAGCTTGTGCATCTAGATTCATGATTTTGAAGATAAGTTCCACAGTTTTTACAATATCTTATATGGAAGTTTACACCGACATAACTTATGTTAGTATTTCTATATGCAAAGTTTATTATATTCATAATATCTTCGCCAGTTGGTGAATCTTCTACTTCTAAGTAACTTATGTGACCACCATTACAAAGGTTATGGTATGGCGCTTCTATTTCAACTTTTTTCTTAATTGAAATAGGGCATCCTACTGGTACGTGGAAACTATTTGTGTAGTATTCCTTATCAGTTACACCTTTGATTTCTCCATATAATTTTTGGTCTTGCTTTATAAACTTACCTGATAACCCTTCAGCTGGAGTTGCGTACGCACTCCAATTAAGCTTAGTTTCTTTTGTTAACATATCACAGTAATCTCTTAAATGAGTTACTATCTTAACTCCTAGTTCTCTAGCTTCTTCGCTTTCTCCGTGATGTGCACCTACTAAAGCTACTAAAGTTTCGCTAAGCCCTATAAATCCAATTCCCCAAGTTCCTTGTTTTAGGATTGGTTCGATTGAATCATCTGGTGATAATCCTTCTGCACCCTTCATTAAGTGTTGACCTGCTACAAAAGGTAAATCCTTAACTCTTAAGTTCTTTAATACACCATATCTATGCTCTAATGAACGTCTTGCTAGATTTAATCTTTCATCGAATAATTCGAAGAATTTATTTATATCTCCTTTTGCTTGTATACCTATTCTAGGTAGGTTTATAGTTGTTGGAGCTATATTTCCTCTTCCCTTACATCCAGGTTCTCCATTTACGTTGCTCATAAGGTATGTTCTACATCCCATAGTTGCAGGCATGTGTCCTATTTCATACCACTTTTTATTAAAGTCTGCATCTATATTCATAAATGTAGGATTCATTCTCTTAGCTGCAACTCTGCATGCTAATTTATAAAGATAGTAGTATGGATCATTTTCTTCTCTATTAACACCATCTTTAACTCTAAAAATTATGTTTGGGAATATAGGTTGTTCACCTCTTCCTAAACCTTTTTCATACTCTAATAAGAATATTTCACATACTAGTTCAGCATCTTTAGTAGTTGGAATACCTAAGTTTATTGAACTAAATGGAACTTGAGATCCTGCTCTTGAATGCATTGTATTTAAGTTATAAACTACACCTTGCATTGCTTGGTGGATTCTCTTTCTTAATTTCTTTTCAGTTAATTCTTTTAATTTTTCGCCTTCTATTCCAAGCTCTTCAAGTTCTTCTTTTATCTCTTGTCTTGTTGGCTCTACGAAAACTGCCATATCATTATCAAAGTCTGGGTGAGATTGTCCCCCAAACATATCATTTTGAGTTGATTGTAATAATATACATGATAACTCTGCTGCAGTTTCTATTCTTCTTGGCGAATTTATTGTTCCGTATCCTGTATTAAATCCTTTTTCTAATAATTCTTTTGTTGGAATGTGTAGACAGTTAGTTGTTAGGTTGTAACTATCTAAGTCATGATAGTATACATCTCCTATTTCGTGCCCTCTTGATAATCCTTTTGGCATAGTTGCTAAATTATGCCATTTATTTGATTCCGATGCTATTCTTAAAAGCTTTGAACTAAAGTTATTACCAACATTGGCGTTATCTCTATCCGTTTCTACACCAATTTTGCTAATAGCTTTCATAAGGTCAGATTTTATTTCTCTAACTTTAGTTCTTTCTATTCTATAACTTCTATAAGCCGAAGCTACATTTGATAAATCTGTATTGTTTAAAGCTCTCTCGACTAGATTTTGAACTTCCTCTACCGTGATTTTTCTTACATAACTATTATCACAGCTATCGTCCTTCTCTATATAATTAATAACCTTTTGAACCATGTCTAAAATTTGACTAGTTTTAAGGGTTACTCCTATTTCTTTAGCCGCTCCTTTTATAGCGCCAGATATCTTTTCGGCATTGAATTCAACTTCCCTACCATCCCTTTTCACAACATATAGCATACAAATGACCCCCATTACACAATATATAGTACCGATTTCGTACTTTTCTATTATACTTCAAAAGAAATTCTTGTGCAATTAAAAACTATTTTAATTAATTGATATAATTTTAATTACATCGAATTATCTCTTTTTTTTGATAGTTTTTATGCTTTTTCTACGACTTGACAAATTACTTTTTAAGTAATTATTGGTTATCTTTTCCTTATTGTGGATAATATATATATTAACATATAAATATTAGGAGGTACAAAATGAAGAAAAAAAATATTTTATTAACTGTAATTGTTTCAGCATTATCTCTTTCACTTATTTCTTGCAATTTATTTAACAAATCAAAAGAAGATGATACTACTACTAACGCATCTGCTACTGCTTTTAATTACCAATACACTGGAATTAAAACTCAATCAGACCCAAATTCCAAAACTCCTTTTATGGCAATAGTTGAAAATTCTAAAAACGCTAGACCTCAAAGCGGTCTTTCTTATGCAGATATAGTATATGAAACTTCAGCTGAAGGTGGAATTCCAAGGTTTATCTGTGTGTTCCATTCAAATTATCCTGAAAAGATTGGACCTATAAGAAGCGCTAGACCTTATTTCGTTACTTTAGCAAATGAATTTTCACTTCCCTTTGCTCACTGTGGAGGCTCTAAAGAAGCTTTAAGCAAAATATCTAACGACTCAGCCACAATGAGTATAAACGAAATGTATAACTCTAAATACTTCTATAGAGATAATAGTAGAGTCGCACCTCATAACCTTTATACTAGTAGCGAAAAAGTATTAGAAGCACTTAAAGATAAAAGTTTTAATCCAGCGCCTAAAGATTTTTTAAATTATGATGATTCATCTTTTAATGATGAAAACTTAAAAGCTTCTAACACTATAGATATAAAATGTAATAATTTATATAGTACATCATACAAATTCAAAGACGGAAGGTATGAAAAATATATGGATGGAACTTTATCTTATGATGCATTAACTAAAAAACCTTTAGCTTTTGATAATGTAATTGTTCAAAAAACAAATATAACTCTTCAAAACGATGGTAGTCATCTAGATGTAGACCTTATATCTAACGGAACAGGTTATGTTTTTTCTAAAGGAAAAGTAAAAGAAATAAAATGGAAAAAAGATGCTGAGTACGGTCAAACTAAACTTTTAGATTTAGAAGGAAAAGAAATTTCTATTCCTTCAGGAACTACAATTTGGAATATAATTGACAACAATGCACCTATTAAGTTTTAAATTTATAACTATTTATTAAAAAATGGCTTTATTTTTGTAACCTCACAAAAATAAAGCCATTTTTCTAATTCCATTTTTTACAAATACCATTGTAAAACTATATCAATAGTGATATAGTTAACATTATCAATAGTGATATAGTTTTTTATATAAGGAGGAGATTGCTTTATGCAAAAAATAGCATTACTTACAGACAGTGCATGCGACTTAACTTTTGAACAATTAAAAGAAAATAACATAAAACTTGCACCATTAAAAATAATTTATAACAGTGGTGAATACGAAGATATAATCGAGATAAGTGCAGATGATGTTTACGAAAAAATCGAAGTAGAAGTTCCTAAAACATCTCTACCTAGTAACGAAACAATAGATAAAATACTAAACAAAATAGAAGAAGAAGGCTATACTCACGTATTAGCTATAAATATCTCTTCTAAATTATCAGGTACTTCTAATTCAATAAGACTTTTATTAGAAGATCATCCAAACCTTACATCATACGTTTATGATTGTAAAACTTTAAGTATCGCAGAAGGTGCAATAGTTTTAGATGCAGCGAAACTTATAAAAGCCGGAAAATCATTTGAAGAGATAATAGAAGCTCTTCCTGAAATAAGAAATAGAACTGAAGGGTACTTTACTTTAAATACACTTGAATACCTTAAAAAAGGTGGAAGAATAGGGAAAGTTTCTGGAACTATCGGAGAACTACTTAACTTAAAACCTATAATCCACGTTGGTGACGATGGAGTATACGAAACTTACGCTAAGGTTCGTGGAAGAAAACAATCTATTTCAAGACTTCAAAAAATAGTAGAAGAAGCAGCTTCAAAAGGCCAATGTAAAGTTTGGGTCTTAAACGGTGGTGCTAAAGAAGATGGTGCTAAATTCTACCAAACTATAAAAGGCTTAGATTTAAAAAATATAATAGAACTTAATGAAGCAACAGTAGGCCCTGCTTTAGGAGTTCACACAGGACCTGGTTTACTTGGAGTTATAATTCAAGAGGTTTAGTTTAATATTATGGATGACTTAAATCTCTTAAGTGAAAAAGAGATAAGAGCAGAAGAAAAAAGACTATACGAAGAGTATAAAAAGAACTTACTAACACTTAAAAAAAAGCAAAATACAAACTCCAAACCATCAGGTCAAGTATTTACTAAAGGTTTATTACCTATTTATGTGCTTCATATTTTAAGCTTAGGCCCAATTAGCGGTAACGAGATATCAAACATCATCTCTGATAAAACTAAAGGCAAATGGCATCCTAGCACCGGAGGAATATATCCTCTCTTAAAAAAATTAGAAACTGCACATCTTGTAGTTGGAGAATGGGATGACCCAGAAAAGAAGTTTAGAAAAACATATTCTTTAACTCCTAGTGGTTTTGATGAATATGAAAGAATTAAAATATTATTAAAGCCTAAAATAGAAGAAGCATTAGAAGTGTTTAAAATAATATATAAAGATATTTATTAATCATTTTGAATATAAAACCTCCATTTTGTGAAAAATAATTTGCAAAAGGAGGTTTTTTTTATGAGAGGAAAAATTTTAGATACTAATGATTTAGAAGCTTTTGTCGCTTTAGATGATAATAGAATTATTTCTATTCCTATATATAAAGTCAGCACTAGCAATATAGGTGATTTTGTGTTTTTATCAGAATCAGAAGTTTTAAACTCTGGGAGTTTTAGAACTACTGACTACATAAGTCCTATAATGAGATTCTTTTAAAACAAAAGGTGAGTTCTAAATTTTTTAGAACTCACCTTTTATCTTTTAGTCTACAGTTATTGCATTTACTGGACAGCTTCCTTCTGCTTCTTTTGCACTGCTTTCTTCGTTTGATGGAACCACATCTACTATAGAGTGTGATTTTCCTTCATCATTTAACTCGAAAACTGCAGGACAGATAGAAGTGCATAGTCCACAACCTATACATGTATCTTGATCTACATTTGCTTTCATATTATTCTCATCTCCTCTTAAGTCTTATTTATTAATATAAGCCCTCAAATATTAAAGAATAAAGAGGGTTATTTAATACATAACTTTCAGCCTCACCTTTTTCTAAAGCTTCTGTAAGTTCTAGGTTCATAGGTAGTTCTCCGATTAAAGGAACTCCTAAATATTCAGCGTGTTCTTCTGCTGATTTATTACTAAATAGCTTTATTTTTTTGCCGCAATCATTGCATTCGATGTAAGACATATTTTCTACAACGCCTCTTATTTTAACTCCTATTTTTTCACCCATAGTTACAACTTTTTTAACTATCATTGAAACCATATCTTGTGGTGTAGATACTATAACTAGTTCATCTACTCCAAACTCTTGCATTACTGTAAGAGCAATATCTCCAGTTCCTGGAGGCATATCTATTAATAGATAGTCTAATTCTCCCCACTCTGTATCGTAGAACATTTGGTTTAATACTCCTGTAATTACAGGTCCTCTCCAAATAACTGGATCTTCTTCAACTTTAGTTAAAAGGTTCATAGATATAACCTTTATTCCACTTTTAGTTTCTACTGGTATAAATTTAACCTCTTTATCATTAACAGGTAAAATACTAGCTCTCTCTTTGTTGATTCCATAAAATCTAGGCATAGAAGGACCTGTTATATCAGCATCTAAAACACCGACTTTATATCCTCTTTTTCTAAGCATAGTTCCAAGTATACCTGTTACAGTTGATTTACCAACTCCACCTTTACCACTTATTACTCCTATTATGTTTTTAATTTTACCGTATTTTGGAGTCTTTTTTGATGGACATATATCTATTCCTTTTGACGCGCAACTATCTTTACTTGCACAACTTGAACAATCACTCATCTTTTGCTTCCTCCTTAATTTTACCAACCTTCTGGTTTTTCATTCACATCTCCAACTTTTATATCCCAGTTTTTAAATTCATATTTACCTAAAACATAATACTTTTCGTATATGTTTTTCTTTTTATCATCAACTGTTATTATAGTTTTAAATGTATCACTATTATAACCTCTGTTTTGAACACTTATAATAGCATCATAATCATTCTTATTAGATTTACTGTTTAGTACCTCTGCACTAGGCACTACTTTTTGAAGTTGTTTTTGGAAATCTCCAAGATCTACTGAGAATAGATATTTAACGCAATCTATATCTCCTAAGATATCTACTCCTATTTTTTGACCATCAAGCTGTCCCTTCACTCCTTCTACAACTTTTAATATGCTTCCATAATAAATGTTATAGAAATCTCTAGGTTTTTTTATAAATGATAAGTTATTTAATATAGTTTGGTCTAAATCTTTAGGAACTCTGTAAGCTTTATCTTTATCATAAAAGTTACCCTTACCAGACTCAGGGTCTCCAACTACGTAATCGTACTTTCTAACTGTATCTCCAGTTTGTATCTCGAATATGTAATCCGGTTCTAAAGTACTCTTTTCAGTTTCAGGGTTACCGTCTGATAATATTTTATAGATATCTTCTATAACTTTAGGGTCTGTAACTATAAATCTAAAACCTATATCTCTAGTGTTTTGTATTACTATTTGATTTACTTTGTTGTTTTTCATAAACTCAAAGTCATTATTCTTAAATCCCATTTTAACAAGAGCGTCATTAACAGGTGCGCATCCTATAAGTCCGAAACTAAGAATAACCATCAAAAAGGCAATTATAACTTTTGATTTTCTCATAGATTATTTTCTCTCCTTCTTTATCTTATCTTTGTTATAGATACAAATACCTATTATTAAAGTAAATATAGCTATAAATTGTGATGTTGATAACATCATAACATTCCCTCTAGGGTCATTTCTTAAGAATTCAATAAGAAATCTTCCTATGCTATATATTATTACATACATAGCTACTACTTTTCCTTTTGCTTTTGCCTTTTTTGCATACCAAAGTAAAAAGAATCCTAATAAGAAATCAAAGATAGAACTGTAGATTTGAGTTGGTATAAGGTTAACTCCAGCTGGCGCTAGTGAATCACTTGGAAAAATAACTCCAAAGTGAGAAGTTGTTTCTCTTCCGTAGCAGCACCCCGCTAAAAAACATCCTATCCTACCAAAACCTTGTGCTATTGCAACTCCAGGAACTACAGAATCTAAAATATCTAAAGTATCCCATTTGTTTTTCTTAGAGTATACGTAAACACCTACTACACCTAATATTATTGCCCCATATATAACAAAACCATTCCCAAAATCAAGCAATATTTCAGGGTCTTTCATTATATTTTTAAACTCAACAATTATAAATAGCAGTTTCCCACCTAAGATTCCTGATATAACTGCTGTAATAAGTAGATTAAATAACTTATCTTCGTTATAACCTTTTTTAGTTGCACTTTTTAAAAATAAATATCCTGCAACTATAATTCCTATAGCTATCATAAGTCCATAGCTATAGACTTTAAAACTTCCAATTTGAAATAAAACTAGCTTCATGTCTCCTCCAAAAACCCCTATATATGTAATTAGGAGAAGCATAACATGCTTCTCCTAATTATCTATAATTATAATACTTTAAGATATTTATGGCAATATTTCTAGACTTTACTTAGAAGGTACTACAACCTTTGAAGTCTTATAATCGTAAAACATTAACCAATATCCGTGTTCTTCGTCATCTTTGCACTTAGCCCAAGTTACAAAACCTGATTTACCAACATAAGGTTGATCGTATTTATCTTTCTTTCCAGGTATTGCGTAAACTAAATATTTTAAATTACCTTTTTTATCGCATTTATAACCCATCATAAAATGTCCATGCTTTATTATATAAGGATAATAGTTAAGCATAGGATAATAGACTACTGTGTATTTATCAACCTCTTTAGCATTACACATATCTTCTATATCTTTTACAGGTATCTTATACCATTTAGAATAAGATATTTCTTTAAAGCATCCTTTAACTTCTGAGAATCCCTTAGCTATACCTTCAAAATAATCTCCAGTTCCGCCTTTTACTCTAAAATCATTAGGATCTACAGTTTCTTCTTCAATGCTTCTTTCGTAATCTTCAAATTCTTTAGATAAATTATCTCGATCTTTGCAGCCGCATCCGTCTTCTTTTTTCTTTGTTTCTTTTTTAGTTTCTTTTAAATATTCTTTAGGTTTTGAATTTACATTCTTATCATCACATTTTATTAATTCTGAACTCTTCCATCCTTCTTGAGGTTTTTCCCCATTCATAAAACCATAAAGCATAAATTCTGCTTTACTAGAACCTTTTTTGCAGATACCAGCACCGGATATTTTCTCGTATCCGAACTCTAACCCAGCTATATTATCTACATAGTATTCTTTAAAGGCTTCACCTTTTCCAGAATCACTAACTTTTATAGGTCCCATATCTACAATTTTTTTCATATCTTTTTTATTACAAATAAGTACTATGGAATATTCATCTTCTTTTTTTAAGTTTTGAGCATAGAATGTAACTTTACACTTATCTCCTTTAGCTTCTATCTTTGCATATCCTGATAGAACTTTTCCATTAGGTGATTGTAATTTTTCATCTTCTTGTAGTATTATAAAATTTCTATATAATTTGTTATGTGCCAAGTCCCTAATACCTCCACATATATTTATTCAATACAGTATATGCTTAAAGGTATTATTTATGATAACAAATTTTTTATTTTAATTTGTATATCTCGTTTGTAAGGGCTCCAAACTCTTCTAAACTAAGGGTTTCTCCCCTTCTTTTTGGATCTATATTTGCATTTTCAAAAGCAAGTGCTAAATCTTCTTTTGAAAGTCCTATGTTTTTAAGACCGTTCCATAAAGTTTTTCTTCTCATATTAAATGATGATCTTATTACATCAAATAATAATTTTTCATCTAAAACTTTAACTCTAGGCTCTTCTAATCTATCTAATCTTATAACTATAGAATCTACCTTTGGTCTAGGCATAAAGCAATTAGGACCTACTTTTCTAACTATATGCGTATCACAGTAGTATTGTACTAATAATGATATTGAACCGTAATCTTTAGTTCCAGGTTCTGCATTCATTCTGTCTGCAACTTCTTTTTGGATCATTACAGTCATATTTTTAAATTTTACTCCGCTTTTAAAAAGGTTAGCCATTATTGGAGTCGTAACGTAATATGGAAGGTTTGCAACAAGCTTAACGCTCTTTTCTTCACCTATTATTTCATTAAAGTCCACCTTAAGGGCATCTTTATTTATGATAGTTAGTTTTTCGTTATTACCTAGTTCTTCTTCTAATATAGGAATTAATGTTCTATCAATTTCTATAACTGTAACTTTTTTAGCTCTTTGAAGAAGTTGCGCTGTTAAAGTACCTACCCCTGGTCCTATTTCTATTACTAAATCTTCTTCATTTACGTCTGCACCTTCAGCTATATCTCTTGGAACTGCATTATCTATTAAGAAGTTTTGACCTAATGTTTTAGTAAATCTAAATCCGTACTTGTGAACAAGTTCTAACGTGCTGTAATTATATATATCCATACTCTTACTCTCCTAATATACTTTCTACTTTTTTCATAGCTTCAACAAACTCATCTTTATTTATTCCGTAGTTATTTAATCTAGATACCATTTGCTTTGCATTACCGTATCCTATCCCTAATTCTTTACCTAATTTAAGTCTTCTTTCTCTAGCTTTGCTATCAGCTGTTAACTTAAAGAAGAACATATCTTCCATAGAATACTCTTCATTTTTTTCTTCTAATGTAACCTTAGCTTCGTTTAAGGCTCTTAAAATTAATTCTGGAGTCGCATTTTCAACACCTATATCGTCACCCTTTATTCCGTCCTCTTGAGCGATATATGCATGTTTTATTCCTTTTACTCTTTTTGAGATTATGCTTCTTATTTTTTCTCCTGCAAAATCAGGGTCAGTTAAAACTATAACTCCCTTTCTTTTTTGAGCCTCTTTAATTCTATCTATAACTCTCTTATTTATTCCAAAACCACCAGTTGCTATAATTTCTGCATCTACTGCTTTTTTTACAGCATCTATATCGTCTCTTCCTTCTACTACAATAACTTCTTTAATCACGTTATACATCCTTTCGTGTAAGTTAAATATGTATCTATCTAGCTTATCTATTTATTCTTTATAAAACTTATATAAATAATTTACCTATATATATTGGTTATGTCAAATTAGTAAAGAAAACAAAAAAGCTTCATGACTTTTAAGCCATGAAGCTTTTTTATAAAATTGTTATCTTTTTGTAATTTACCATTCACCTGGGTATGATATGATGTAAACATCAACACCGTATTTTCTACCCCAAGATGAACATGCTGCGCTTGATGATAAAAAAACATCTATGATGTTGCCTTTTATTACTCCACCAGTGTCTGCAGCTTTAGCATATCCGTAGCCTTCTACGTAAACTAAACTTCCTAGAGGTATTACACTTGGGTCTACCGCTATTGTGCTGATTCCACCTGGATTATAAACAGGTACGCTTCCAGTTGCAGTAATTCCATCACCGCTATATGCAGTTGATTCCATTACTAAATGCTTTTTAAATTCAACATTACTACCTCTGTTTGGTATATAAACAGATGGTTTTTTAGTTCCATGTGATACTATTGCATTAACTGGTTTTGCAACTACCTTTGAGCTAACTTCTTTTTTAGATGCTACTTTTCCATCTTTATATACTAACTCATATGTCACTTCTTTTTGTCCGTTTTTACCCTCTGTCTTAGTTTCGGTTTTTCCTCTCTCAAGCCCTGAATCTTTTTTCGTTACTGTTTCAAACGGTATTGATTGTTTCTCTTTAAGATTCTTTACCTCTACATCTACAACTTTTATATCCATATCTTTAGCTACAGGCTCGTCTACTTTTGGACTAACCTCGTCTAATTCTTTGTTGTAGTCAACTCCATTTTGTTTAAGAGTTTCAGATTCTGCTAAAAGTGCATCTCCTACAGTCTCTTCTGCCGATAGTAATTTTACCTTCTTACCTGCAAATTCAACGCTTATTGGTACAGCTCTTTTAACTGCAATTAACTGATTTTCTTTTACTCCGGCTTCTAGAGAAGGTTGCACCTTATCTTTCTCAGACAATTGAATGCCTTTGTCTTGCAACGCTTCCTTAACAGTCCCTTTATAAGTAACAAATGCTTCTTCTTTTCCGTCTATACTAACCGTTACAGTCTTCCTCATTGATGTTATCGCTAGTGCAACTACTATTACGCATGCAATAGCAATTACAGAATATTTAGCCTTAGGACTATTAGAAAAATTCTTTTCGTAAAACGCTTTTAATTTTTCTACCATTTTTTTACCTCCTTTGGCAAGAACGTATTTTGAATTATATAGAACATCTGACATTTTGTCAAATTTGACTGCTCTTGCTTATTAAAACTGCAATTTTTCCAATGCAACACTGTGCATAATTTTCAATCTGATTTTTATTGAAAATACAACTATTCCAGTTCTTTTTTTAGAGTCTCCTTAACAAATAAAAACTTATTTTAATCACTTCTCTATAGCCGTTTACATATTCTGTTTTACTTTACAATCAATACCATTTTATTTTACTTTATATTTCTATTCCCATCAAGTCAGAAAAATTCTTGTTTACTATAATATTTAATTCTTTTGGCTCTATTTCTCTTATTTCCGCGATTTTTTCAATTATTGATTTTATATAGTGAGACATATTCCTTTTTCCTCTATTTGGTACTGGTGCCATATATGGTGCATCTGTTTCAACAAGAATTCTGTCTACAGGAATTTCTTTAGCTACTTCTAAAATTTTCTTTGCATTTTTAAAAGTAACAACTCCAGTAAATCCGATATAGTATCCTTCTTTAATACATTCTTTTGCAAATTCTACACTTCCTGAAAAACAATGCACAACCCCCTTAACTTCCGGAAATTCTTTAATTATTTCTAAAGTGTCTTTGTGTGCATCTCTATCGTGAATTACAACTGGTAAGTTTAACTCTTTTGCTAAATTCATCATAGCTCTAAAAGTATCTTTTTGAATTTCTCTATCTGGATTTTCTTCCCAGTAATAATCTAAGCCGATTTCTCCAACTGCTAGTATTTTTTTGTTGTTTTGTATCTTATTTTTTATTTCTCCTAATCTTTCTTTTGTAAGTTCATCTGCATTTTCAGGATGAATTCCAAGTGCCCCAAAAATGAAAGCTTCTTCTTTTGTTAATTCATCTACAGCCTTAATACTTTCGTATGATGAAGCACAATCAAGGATTCCTATTACATCATTTTCCTGTAATTCCTTAAAAACTTCTTTTCTATCTAAATCATAATCTTCTGAGTCATAATGAGCGTGTGTATCAAAAATTCTATATTTAAAATCCATATCAATTTCTCCAATCCTTTTATTTATTCTTTAATTATTATAATACATTTTATATAATACATACAAAGACAGACAATTTTATAAATAGAAAGGATGTGATTTATTTTGACAAATGAATCTATAATAAAAATACTTAAATCTACATTTTTATTCAATTCTTTTGATGAGGATGAAATTATAAAACTACTTAAAAACAACACCTTAAAAATTTCAAACTACGATAAAGATGAAGTACTATTTTTATGTGAAACACCTTGCAGAGAATTAAACATAATATTATCTGGTGAAATAGATCTTCAGCAAAATGATGCATCAGGAAACACATTAACTCTTGCAAGTTTACATTCTTCAAATATGTTTGGTGAAAATTTGCTATTTGGAACTAATAATATATACCCCGTTGACGTTATAAGTAAATCTAAATCTACTATTATAAGTGTAAAAAAATCAGACGTTTCAAACTTACTAAAAACAAACTTTGATTTTACACTTTCTTTTTTAGGTTTACTCTCTAATAAAGCACAGCTTTTAAATAAAAAAATAAGGCAGGTTTCTTTGAAATCTTTAAGAGAAATGTTAATAGACTTTATACTCGTAGAAAAAGAAAAACAATCTTCAAATACCATAAGTTTAAATATGACAAAACAAGCACTTGCAGATAGCTTAGGAGTGCAAAGACCATCTTTATCTAGGGAACTTATAAAGATGAAAAATGAAGGTTTAATTGATTTTGATAGAAAAACAATTAAAATTTTAAATTTAGATGCATATTAAATTTATTTTTGTCTTATTTGACACATAACTGACATATAAAAGGTATATTATAATACTTGTAAAGTAGTTAAAGCATTATTATTTACCCCTTATAACCATCTTAATTGATTGGTTTCCTAGAATATCTCGTCCCCCTATTGCAGATATTCTAGGTTTTTTTTTATTTTCTTTTTTCTTTTAATCTTGAAAATTCATAAGAAGCATTATTCCTATCTATAGGTATAAATAAAGGTTTATAATCTAATATTTCTTTTATTTCTACACTATTTATAATATTCCAAACACTTTCTTTTATTTTAAATGTGTCTTTTATCTTTTTAGCCGTATCTGGCAAGAATACTTCTAATATATTTGCTATATTTATTAATTCATCTATAGATTTAGCCCTACTCTTATTTTTATCTTTAATATAGGAGAATAATTCTTTTAAAGAAGCTCTAAAAGAACCTTCCTCAATCTTCTCTCCAATACTAAAATAAAGTTTCAAAATCTTACTTTTATCTTCTTTTGATAAAGTTCTTTTATAAGAATCTAAATTAACACATTTTATTGTATCTTTATATAAATTATCAAGTTCTGAAACTAAATCAAAGTTATTTAAGCTTATAAAATTTCTCCACTTAAAATCAGTATCTGAATCTTCAGGTCCATTTAAAAGTAAGTAATATCTAATAGAATCAACGTTATACTTAGAAGTTATATAATCTACCCAAACAGCCCAGTTCTTAACCCCTGAAAAAGGCTTTCCTTCAAGTTTTAAATGATTGCTAGAAACTATGCTTAAATTAGGATTTTTAATTCCAAGTGCAGCTAAAATCCCTGGGAAAATAATAGTGTGAAAAGGTATATTATCTTTACCGTGAACTAAGTAAATTTTGCTATCTTCATCATCCCAGTAATCATATAAATCTTCATCTGAATCTTCTAAAACTTTCATAGTTGCAGTTAAATATCCCATAACAGCCTCAATCCAAACGAAAATCCTCTTATCACTAAATCCATCTATCGGAACTTCAACTCCCCAGTCTATTTCTTTAGTAACAGCCCTATCTCTAAGTCCTTCTTCTAAATATCTTTTAGTTATCTCTTCTGCATTTTCTCTAAACATTTGCCTTTTTATAAAGATCCTCTTTATATCATTTTCAAAGTTTGATAACTTAAAAAATAAATGATTACTTTCTTTATTTGTTTCTCTTTCAAAAGCAACTTTTTCGTATATGTATCCTTTATCGTAAAGCTCTTTTATAAATTCTTTTACTTTTTCTTTATGATAATCTGTTTCCGTACTTGTAAATAAATCAAAAGAAAAGTTTAAAGCCTTAAAACACCTTGAAAATTCTTTGTGATATTTTGTATTAGTTTCTTTTGGACTAAGCCCCTCTTCTAATGCTTTTTCTAAAACTAATCTTCCGTGTGCATCACTTCCTGATATAAAAATTACGTTATCACCCATCATTCTATGATATCTAGCTATAACATCTCCAGGTAAAAGTACTGCAATCCTTCCTAAATGAAGCTTACTATTAGAGTACGGCCAAGCATTCCCAATTACTATATTCATAAATCCACCACCCCAAATTTTTTATAAAGAAAGCCAGCTTAATTTAAGCTGACT
>NZ_JAMDLQ010000025.1:0-126246 GCF_024705715.1 Clostridium sp. LY3-2 | reverse complement strand
TTAATTATCTTACTTCGCTACCAGTTGGTAACTTTCCAGGATCTACAAGAGTTAATATACTATCGTCATCTGTTGATGCTGCAAGTATCATACCTTGTGATAATTCTCCTCTTAATTTTACAGGTTTAAGGTTAGCTACTAATACTACGTATTTTCCGATTAGATCTTCTGGTTTGTAGTGTTTAGCTATTCCTGAAACTACCTGTCTTTCTTCTCCGTTTAAATCTACTTTTAACTTAAGAAGTTTGTTTGCCTTTTTGATTGGTTCACAATCTATTACTTTAACAACTCTTAAATCGATTTTTGAAAAATCGTCTATAGTTATTTCTTCTTTTAAAGGCTTCATTTCTTTTTCTGCTTCTGCTTCTTCTTTAGCTTTTATAGCTTTTATTTGCTCTGCTCTTAAAGCTTCAAGTTCTTCTAATTTTTTATCTACATCTATTCTTGGGAATAAGCTTTCACCTTTGTTAACTTTAGTTCCAGGTGCAGTTCCGTCGAATCCTTCAAGTGATTCAAAGTCTGTAGCTGTTATTCCTAATTGTTCGTTTATCTTTTCTGAAGTTCCAGGTAAGAAAGGTGAAATTAAAACTGATGCAAATCTTAAAGCTTCTGCTAAGTTATATAATACAGTTCCAAGTCTTTCTTTCTTTTCTTCGTCTTTAGCAAGTATCCAAGGTGTAGTTTCGTCGATGTACTTATTAGCTCTTCCTATAAGTTCAAAGATGATTTCTAAAGCTTTTGGTAGATTTAATTCATCTACTGCTTTTTCTACTTTTTTAGGAGCTTCTAAAGCTAAGTTTATTAATTCATCGTCTATATCTTCTTTAACTGTTGGTGCAGGAATAACCCCATCAAAGTATTTTTCTACCATAGCAACTGTTCTTGAAAGTAAGTTTCCAAGGTCGTTACAAAGGTCTGAGTTTATTTTCTTTATAAATACTTCGTTGTTGAATAATCCATCTGCTCCAAAAGGAATCTCTCTTAGTAGGTAGTATCTAACAGCGTCTACTCCAAAGTTTTCAACTAAAGTAACTGGGTCTACTACGTTACCTTTTGATTTTGACATCTTTCCACCGTCTACTAATAACCAACCGTGTCCAAATATCTTTTTAGGTAATGGTAAATCTAATGCCATAAGCATTATTGGCCAGTATATAGTGTGGAATCTTAAGATATCTTTTCCTATTAAATGAACATCTGCTGGCCAGAATTTATCCATTAATTCTTCGTTACCACTTCCATATCCTAATGCTGTTATGTAGTTTGATAATGCATCTATCCAAACATATACAACGTGTTTTTCATCAAAAGTTACAGGAACACCCCAGTCAAAGCTAGTTCTTGAAACACAAAGGTCTTGTAAACCTGGTCTTAAGAAGTTGTTTAACATTTCGTTTTTTCTTGATTCTGGTTGAATGAAGTCTGGGTGATCTTCTATATATTTAATTAATCTATCAGCGTATTTACTCATTTTGAAGAAATAAGCTTCTTCGTATGACGTTTCAACTGGTCTTCCGCAATCTGGGCATTTACCGTCTACAAGCTGACTTTCAGTCCAGAAAGATTCACATGGAGTACAGTATAATCCTTCATATGAGCTTTTATAAATATCACCTTGGTCATAAAGTTTTTTGAATATTTTTTGTACTGCTTCTACGTGGTAGTCATCAGTAGTTCTTATGAATTTATCATAGTTAACATCCATTAATTTCCAAAGGTCTTTTATTCCAGCAACTATTTCATCTACGTGCTCTATAGGTTTTATTCCCTTTTCTTCAGCTATTCTTTGGATTTTTTGACCGTGTTCGTCTGAACCAGTTAAGAACATTACTTCATATCCTGTTAATCTCTTAAATCTAGCTATAGCATCTGCAGCTACTGTAGTATAAGTGTTACCAATATGAAGTTTTGTTGATGGATAGTATATTGGCGTAGTTATATAATATGGTTTTTTACACATATTCTTATCCTCCTTAAAATTTTCTAAACTATAAAAAAACCCCTATGCAAAAATTTGCATAGAGGCGTTATTAACGCGTTACCACTCTAATTCTTTCTAAATACCTCACGGCAAGAAACTCATAAGGTGAATCATTTCACCTTTGCAATATAACGGTTGCACCCGTACCAGTCTAACTTTTTATAAAAAGCTTAAAAGGTCTGCTCTCCAAGGCCATCTTCATAAAAGGAATATCACTAGCTTTCACCACGCCGCTAGCTCTCTTTAGATATTACGTTTTACTACTCTTCTCTTCATTGCATTTACATTTTAAGTATATGATATTCTAAATATCTTTTTATGTCAATGACTTAAAACCTTATAATTATTGATATATAGGTGTATTTTTTGCTTTGTTAGTTTTTAGCTTTTTAAGCCTCTCTTCTACAAAGTCTTTTCTTAAACTTGTTTTTGTTGGCATATAAAACAAACTGCCCTCATCATCCTTTGTAACTATATATTCTTCCCTAAGTGCTAAGACTTTAAAACCATTCTTTTTTAGTATATTCATAAGTTCAGTTCTAGATAGTGGTTTAAGTGTTCCGTATGCAGATTCAAAATTAGTAGCAACGTCAGTTGCATTAAATTCAGTTGATATAACCATATTTTTAAATACAGTATTATCTTTAAAGTTTTGATTTAAATACTCTTCTGAATCTTCAAAAATAATCATTAGTCTATCTGTAAGTTCTTCATCTGTGATACTTGAAGAATAATATTCAAATATCAATTCCTTGCAACGATTAATTAAATTGTCTTCTAAATACTCTAAAAACTTTAATTCATTCATTAAACTCACCAGATTTCTTTCTAATATAATTTATCTTCTTAAAATATAGTATAAACAATATATTTAATTATATCATTTGTTATAATTTTTAGTAAATTATTAATGTCTTAAATTATAATTAGTATAAATTGTATGTTATAATACAAATTATTATGTGTTAGGAGATTTTTATATGAAATTGAATATTCACAAAGTAGGTTTACGTAATATTAAAACAGCTCTAGCTGTTATGATATGTATGGTAATTTTTCAGATTATAGGTAGAGAAAATCCTTTTTATGCATGTATTGCTGCTGTTATCTGTATGAAAGATACTGTTTCTAGCTCTTTCACTATGGGTAAAAACAGACTTATTGGTACATTAATCGGTGCTCTAACAGGGTTAACTTTAATTTATCTTGTTATAAACTTTACTTTTTTATATCACGCATTACCTTTAGTTACTGGACTTGGGATAGTTGTAGCTATCTATATTTGTAATATGTTATACAAACCTGGTTCTGTTTCTATTGCATGTATCGTTGTAATCGGGATAATGGTTAACTATGCAGGACCTGAATCTTACTCTTATGCAATAAGTAGAAGTATTGATACCGCTATAGGAATCATCGTTGCAATACTTTTAAATAAGTATTTCAACCCACCTTCTGAAGGTGACGACGAAGACGGATTATAAAAATAGAGTGCTAAAAATTTTAGCACTCTATTTTTTATATGGCTTTTGTTGCCTTTTCTAAAAACTTAAACTCTTCTTTGTTTAAATGTTCTTTTAAAGTTTCTCTTACAAAGGTGTGATATTTATTAAGCCAATCTCTTTCTTCTTCACTTAATAAGTCAAAATCTATTCCTTCTAAATCTATAGGACAAAGTGATATAACTTCAAACTTATAGAATTCTCCAAACTCTTTGCTTTCTGAATCTTTAACTACAAGCATAGTGTTTTCAGTTCTTATACCGTGCTTTCCTTCTCTGTAGATTCCAGGTTCGTTAGTTAAAATCATACCTTCTTCTAATTGCACTTTGTTTGGAACTGGACTTAAACTTTGAGGTCCTTCGTGAACACTTAAAAAGAATCCAACCCCGTGCCCTGTTCCGCACTTATAATCAATCCCTTCGTCCCAAAGAGGTTTTCTTGCCATTATATCTAAGTTAGAACCTGTAGTTCCTTTTAAGAATTTAGTTCTCATAAGGTTTATATGCCCTTTTAAAACTAAAGTGAAATCTTTCTTTTCTTCCTCTGTTAAATCCCCTAGTACAAAGGTTCTAGTTATATCTGTAGTTCCGTCTAAGTATTGTCCTCCAGAATCTATAAGTAAAAAACCACATCTTTCTAAAGTGTAGTCACTTTCCTTTGTAGGAAAGTAATGCATCATAGCACCGTGCTCTTTATGAGCTGCTATAGTATCAAAGCTTATACCTTTAAAAAGCTCTCCAAGGCTTCTAAACTCTTCTAATTTTTCTGACGCTGAAATTTCACTTATTTCTATCTTACCTATATTTTCTTTTAGCCATTTCATAAATCTTACCATAGCTACACCATCTCTAATTTGGCATGCTTTAAGATTTTTTATTTCTATATCGTTTTTAACAGCTTTTAGCTTCGTTGTTATATTTAAATCTTCAATAATACTAGACTCTTCGTTAATACTTTTATAGATACTCGCGTTTGTCTTGTTTGGGTCTATAAGTATAGAACCTTCTAAAACTCTAACGAAGTTAAATATCTCTTCGTATTCTTTAAGCTCTACTCCATTATTATTTAAAACACTTATATCTTCTTTAGAAAACTTATCTAAAGAAACAAATAATATAGCCTTATCCTTTGTAACTACTGCATAACTTAAAACTACAGGGTTACACTTAACATCATTTCCTCTTATGTTAAATAGCCAAGCTATATCATCTAAAGAAGAAATTATATAATTTTCTGCTTCAAGCTTTTCCATAGCTTCTCTTACTTCGTTTAACTTTTCTTTTGCACTTTTACCTGAGTACTTAACATCATGAATAAAAGCTTTTTCTTTAGGAAGCTTTGGTCTATCTTCCCATATTTCACCTACTAAATCCATATCAGTTTTAAGATTTATACATCTTTTTTCTGCTATTTTTTGAAGCTTCATATAGTTTTCTAAGCTATATGTCTTTCCGTCAAAACCTATAGTTTGATCGAATTTAACATTAGCTTCTAAATATTCTTCAATAGTCGGCCATCCTGGTATTCTCATTTTATAAAGCTTTATATCAGAACCTTCTAATTGTTTTTCTGCTTGTATAAAATATCTTCCGTCAGTCCAAAGTATAGCTTCCTCTAAACCTACTAAAAGAATTCCAGCTGAACCTGTAAAACCTGATACATAAGCTCTAGATTTATAAAAGTCAGAAACGTACTCACTCCCGTGCGAGTCTGAACTTGGAATAATATAATAATCTATATTATTCTTTTTCATTTCTTTTCTTAAATTTTCAATTATCATTTTTGTCTTCAATTCAATGCCCCCTTTAAATCTCTTATAATTATTTTTGCATATATTAACTTAAAATACAAATATCTGTGAAAAGAAAAAGAACCACACTTATATTTTGTGTAGTTCCCATATATTATTCATTTTCATAATCATATATATCAATTATTTCAACATCTTCTGATTTTTTAAGTAATAACTTAGGTAATTCAAAATGTAAAACATCATTCTTATAAGATATATTAAGTCTTGATATATCTACATCTGGAACGTAAAAAGTCCTTCTAAATCTATTATCTGCAAAAGAATTTATATAGTTATCAAGTTTTACTTTAACGTCTATATAATCATCTTTATAATCAATTATTAAATCCCTTTTATCTACCCCTGGGAATAACCCCTCGATAACAAACTTATCATCATACTCATTCATAAATAATTTTATATCATCTAATTCTATCATCGGCACGTCATTATAACTTTCTAATCTATCTATAGTTTGAAAAATATCATTAACAAACGTTACTGAAAAAACTTCTCCAAATATGCCCCCACTTGTAAAAAACATCATTTTCTCCTTTATATAATATTTCTCTATAATAATATATTTATATGTGATGTTTTTTGATACAAAAAGGTTTATGTATTTTAAAGATATTAAAAGAGAGTGCTGTTATAGCACTCTCTTTTTAAGCTAATTATTAAGTATTATCTACAGGCTTTCCAATAAATCTTACTGCTACAGTCATTACTAGTATTGCTACTGGTAATACTATATATACTGGTATATTTAACCCAACTGGTATATACCCAAATAGTATTGTAAATCCAGCTACAAAAAGTGCATACCACATTTGAGTTTTAACGTGTTCTATGTGATCACATCCAGATCCCATAGAAGAAAGTATAGTTGTATCTGAAATAGGTGAACAGTGATCTCCGAAAATCGCACCTGTTAATACCGCGCTTGTACTCATTACTATATATCCCATATCAGGTGATATTGAATTAGCTAAAGGAATTGCAAGTGGCATAAGTATTCCCATAGTTCCGTATGCTGTTCCTGTTGCAAATGATATAACTGCACCTAGTATAAAAATAATACTTGGAAGTAAGAACATCGGTATAGAATCTGATAAAAGTGTTACTAAGTATTTAGCTGTTCCTAAATCTTTTATTACTGAACTTAAAGACCAAGCAAGTAATAAGATTACACCAGTTATAATAAGTCCTTTCATTCCATCAACCCAAACGTCAACCGCTTCTGAAACTGTAAAAATCTTTTTAGCTACAGCCATAACTATTGCAACTATAGATGCAAGAACTGCTGATTGGAAAAGTGCTGTTGAAGCATCTGCTGCACTAAAGGCTTGTTGAATTGAATTAAATGAAAATGGTGAATTTGAAATAAGTTCTATAAGTGCCTTATCTTCTCCTCCCATAATAGCTGTGTACCCGCTATAGTAAAAGCTTGCAAGGGCACTTACTATTAGAGTTCCTATCGGTATTATTGCATTCCAAACACTTAATTTAACACCTTCTTTAACTTGCATTTCATCTTCTGTTGTAAGATTTTCTAGTTCTGCTTTTGGTTCTTTTATTCCTTTTCTTGCTCTTATTTCAGCTTTTCTCATAGGTCCAAAATCTCTAAGCATAAGTGATGTAATAACTACAAATGCTAAAATTAAAATATTATAAAATCTATAAGGTATAGTTTGTAAAAATACTCCAAAAGCATCTACATTCATACCTATTTGAGTAAATGAATCGTTTATAAGTCCTACTTCTAATCCTATCCAAGTTGAAATTATAGCAAGCCCTGCTATAGGTGCTGCTGTTGCATCTATTATAAATGCAAGTCTTTCTCTAGAAATTCTAAGTTTATCTGCTACAGGTTTCATTATAGGTCCAACTATAAGTGAATTTGCATAATCATCAAAAAATACTAAAACTCCTAAAAACCAAGTTACTATTTGTGCACTTCTAGGTGTTTTTGCTCTCTTTGCAAGGGCTTCTGCTATAGCTCTTGCCCCTCCCATTTTAGCTACTAGATTTATAACTCCTCCAATTGCTAAAACTTGAATTATTATTCCTGCATTCCAAGGGTCTGCAAGTGAGTTTAAAACTCTTTGAATAAAATCTAAAAATGATCCTAAAATAGATGGTAAAAATGCATTATCTACAAGCTGTAGCATAAAGCACCCAGCTATCGTTCCTACAAATAACGATATGACTACATTTTTAGTTATAAATGCTAGTATTATAGCTACTAGCGGTGGAATTATAGTTAAAATTCCATAGTTCTCTGAATTTAAAGTGCCAGGGTCTACCTCAGCTGCAAACACCGTCACCCCTGTTCCTATTACAAGAACGAAAGTTAATAAAAATAATAAATAATTTCTGCTTTTTCTCATATTTAAAGCCCCCTCTTTTTATTTTGTGAATATTTGTAAGGCTCTAATATTTTTATATATTAAAAAGAACCTTGAGATAGCACTCAAGGTTCTACAGTTTCCGTAGAATCCATTGAATGATAGCTCAACACAAATTTAATCTGTGACAGTCTTATGCATATTATGCATAAACCCAGGATAGTAGATTAAAGCTTATCTAACTTCCTTCGGCGGCATTTCCTTTTATCTTACTTCAAAGTTTGCTTAAACTCCATAAGACTACTCTTAAAGGCCGCGCCTCTATCTCTTCAAATTATTCACTTATTAATTAAGTTAATTGTATAGTACTTTGTTATTTTTTGCAACGGTTTTTTAACACTTTATCATTTAAAATAACTAGTTTTGTCTTTTTTTCATAAAATCTTCAATTTCATTTACGCTTTTAATCATATCTTTAGTAAGAACTTCATTCCCACCAGATGTGATTAACACGTCATCTTCTATCCTAACTCCTATACCTTCTTCTGGTATGTAGATTCCTGGTTCTACTGTATAGACCATACCTGGTTTAAGAATTGTATTTCTACCTGGATTTTCTATATCGTGAGTATCTAACCCTAAGCTGTGACCTATACTGTGGAAATAGTATTTAGAAACTTCTGATTTATCTTTTATTAATCCAAGTTTTATACATTCTTCTGCAATCCAGTCTCTAGCTAAACTATTTATCTCTAAAAAGCTAACTTCTGGTTTTAGCTCTTTTATAACTTTTTCATTTACTCTTAAAACTGCTTCATAAACTTCCTTTTGTCTTTTTGAAAATTTGCCGTTTATAGGGAAAGTTCTTGATATATCAGCATTATAGTAATTAAATTGAGCTCCTAAATCAAATAACATTAAGTCCCCATCTTTTAATGTATCATCATTATCTACGTAGTGAAGAACTGTTGCATTTTTTCCAGCTGCTGCTATAGTTTTAAAAGCATAGTCAAAAACGCCTCTTCTTCTACATTCAAACTCAAAATAAGCTTCCATTTCATATTCTTTTAAGTTAGGTTTTATATTAGTCATAAGTGACTTAACACCCTCTATAGTTATAGCTATAGCTTTTCTCATTTCATCAATTTCCTCATCTGATTTAACTAATCTAAGACTTGCAAACTTTTGATAGATATTTTTTATAACTACACTAGGATATTTATTTTTTAATTTTTTTGAGAAGGTGCTAGCTATACTTGGAAGTGAATCAAAACTATCTCTTTCTAAATCAAGATAAATATTTATATCTTCACTTTCACCTATAATTTTATTTAAGTAACCTTTAAGCTCTCCTAAATATGAAACGTCTTTAATTCCATTTTTTTCTTCTAATTCTTCTTTTCTTATAGTCTTACCTAGCCATTTCTCTCTTTCTTCATCTATCTCTTTTATAAACATCTTTTCTATTATTTGATCATCTTTTTTATATGCTAAGAATATATGATCTTCTTCATCTATCCCTGTCATATAATAAAAGTTTCTGTTTGGCGTAAAACTATAACTCTCATCTGCTGTTTTTTTAGGTGCATTCCCTGCAAATAAGATTACAAGAGAATTATCACATATGTCTTCTAATAAATGCTTTCTGTTTCTTAGAAATACCTCTTTTTTCAATTTGCCATTCCTTCTTCCTTTAAAAGATTATATATTTAATATTTAATTTTATTCTACTGCAAGTACCCTAACTTTAACTACTCCCTCAAATTCATTTACTTTAAATAAGAATTTTTTAACATCACCTTTTATCTTTGATACGTCTAATGTTATTGTAACATTAGCTGTCATGTTTATAGGAATATCTTGATTAATTGTTAAAATATTTAACTTATTAGTTGCAATAAAGTCTAATACCTTAGATAAAACCCCAGCTTTATGTTCTAATAATAAAACTATTGTTATCTTCTTACTATTTACCCCATCTGACATTGGATATACTGCATCCTTATATTTATAATACGTGCTTCTACTTATACCTACTTTTTTTACACCTTCTGAGATGTCCTTAACCTTGCCTGTATGTATAAGCTCCTTAACTTCTATAACTTTATAGAATACATCAGGTAAAACTGATTCGTTTACCACATAAAATCTTTCTTCTTCCATAATTTTAGCCCCCAATTCTTTTTATTTATTATTTAAATATATAATCCCCATAGTTTTTACTTTAATATATTAATATTCTTTATAGCAATATATTTTTCCTTTTATTTACTAGAAATTTTATTATTTTAAAATATATTATGTATTTTTATATACTTATATGTTATCATATAAAAGACACTTGTGTATAGGAGGAAAACATATGAAAAAATTTGGTCTCATTCCGAAATTAATAATCGGCATAATTTTAGGAGTTTTAATAGGCTCTACTATGCCTAAAGAATTCGTGAGGATATTTGTAACCTTTAACTCAATTTTTGGAAACTTTTTAGGATTTATAATACCATTAATAATATTAGGTTTTGTTGTTTCAGGTATAGCAGATCTTGGTTCTTCAGCTGGAAAGATGCTTGGAGTTACTACGATTTTTGCTTACGGATCAACTATAATCGCTGGTCTTATTTCATACTTTGTCTCTTCAAAAACATTTCCTATGTTTATTTCACAAATGCAAAATATAGGCAATGCTAAAAACCCTGAAGAGAGCTTACTATCTCCTTATTTTGTGGTGGACATGCCCCCAATAATGCCAGTAATGACTGCTCTTTTAGTAGCATTTTTACTAGGGCTTGGGATAGCTTCAATAAAAGGAAAAACATTATATAATATGGCAAACGAATTCCAAGGTATAATTGAAAAAGTTATTAAGGTAGTTATTATCCCTTTAATACCTCTTCATATTTTAGGAATATTTGCTAACATGACTTACACTGGAGAAGTTAAAACAATCTTCTCAGTATTTTGGAAAGTATTTTTAATAATACTTGCAATGCAATTTTTTATTATTTTAATACAATTTACTATTGCAGGTACTTTAACTAAGAAGAATATATTTACACTTTTAAAAAATCAAGTTTCAGGATATTTAACTGCTTTAGGGACTCAATCATCTGCAGCTACAATTCCTGTAAATCTACAAGTAGCTGAAAAAAATGGAGTTTCAAAGGGAGTTCGTGAATTTGCAGTTCCCCTTTGTGCAACTATTCATCTATCAGGTAGTACAATAACACTTACTGCATGTTCTATAGCTGTAATGCTTCTAAACGGAATGAATTATACATTCCCTCAAATGCTAGGTTTTATCGGTATGCTTGGTATAACAATGGTTGCAGCCCCTGGAGTTCCTGGTGGTGCTGTTATGGCAGCCCTTGGTGTTCTTCAGTCTAACCTTGGTTTTTCAGAAGCTCAACTTGCTTTAATGATAGCACTTTATATAACTCAAGATAGTTTTGGAACTGCTTGTAACGTTTCAGGAGATAATGCTATTGCATTACTTGTAGATAAAGTAAATTCTAAATTTATTAAATAAAAATAAGGATGCTTTGCACTATGTTTTAGTGCAAAGCATCCTTTTATATTTCGTGTTCTTTATAAGTGTTAAATACACGATTTAAACTCATCTTATAAAGAGCTAGCGCTATACTTATTAATACAACTACATTTAGTGCAAACACTACAATCGCTGCTGTATTTATGCTAAACTCAGTACTCTTTCCTATTACATATCCGCTTCCACCTAAAATCAAACCAAGTATTATTAATAAAACAAAGTTTATAAGGTGTTTGATTCCTCCATCACCGCACTGCTTTTCATCTGTCCAATCTAACTTTGGATTGCTATAATCCATATAAACCCCAAAAAGAGTTATTACTAAAACAGATAAAAATGATAATATCCCTCCTAAAACTACTGTTTTAAAAGGCATCTTTAAGTATATAAGAAATGCTATAGAAATAATTACTCCTAACATATTTATAATTAAAGACGATATAACTTTAGCCTTATATTGAACCTTATAATCTACTGGTATATATTTAGATATTATTACATTTTTTCCTTCCCTGCTTAATGCGTTTGGCGCTGCAAGTCCAAATCCAGTCATAAATATCATAGAAGGAAGCATTACTACCATAGGTAAATAAAAATCTACAAACCCAGTTTTAGATAAAGCTTCTCCTCCTATATCTACAAGATTTCCTGTAGAACTTGTTACAAATATTATAGCTGGAAAATATATAAGCATAACTACACAGTTTAAGAAAAATGAAGGTGTTCTAAATATTATAATTAAATCCCTCTTTATTAAAGCTTTTAAAGGTGATTCTTTTTCTAGCTTAACCTTTTTGTTTTTAAGTATATTTTCTTTTTTACTAAAGGTTTCAGAAGAACCCATAATAGCTTTTTTATAGAAAAATTGTCCTAAAAAATAAACAAAAGCAATAATTAAAATAGATATTATTACATATATAAAAATACTACTAAAGCTTCCTGAATTTCCAACAGAAACTAATCCTTCTGCTGCAAATTTATTAGTTATAAATGCTCCGTTTAAAACATCCATCATCCCATTTTCTTTAGTTAGCATCTCTACCATCTCAGTTTCACTAAAAGAAGAATTTGAAGTTACTCTATTTATTAAAACTACAAAGGCAAGCCCTAAAACTCCGCCGATTATTTTAAATACATCTTTATTTTTACTAACGTTTGTTAACCTCATAAGTAATAATGAAATAAGTATACAATACCCTAAAGGTAGTATAGGTAAAAGTATTATAACTACAAATACCATTATAAAATATGCACTGCTATACCCTGCCATATCTCCTATTTGAAGTAATGGTAGTATTATTATTGCTGCATAAAAATATAAAACAATAAAAGTAGATACAAACTTTCCTAGCATTATTTCTCCTGGCTTAAAAGGCAAAGGCATCAAATAATCTACATCATTTGAAAAGAAGAAATTATTAAAAACAGTATATATCCCCATAATAAAAGTTGAAGAAGCACCTATAAATAATAGTAATGATATTAAGCTTCCAACTTGATTTAAAGATTCATACGCCTTAAATAAACCATTAACTAATAAAACTAATGGTAAGTTTAAAAGAAAGCAAACTAAAACGCAAAGCCCTACTCCAATTAAAGGGTTACTACCAAAATTAAATAGCTCCTTTAAGCTATTTTTAAAGAAAAACTTTAAACATATATAAAGCCTACTTCTCATCTTCTGTCATCTCTAAGAACATTTTCTCTAAAGAGTCATTTTCCTTAGATTCCTCCCTCATACTTTCTAAAGTCCCTAAAAAAGCAAGCCTTCCTTTTCTAATAACACATACTCTATCACATAATTTTTCTGCAACTTCTAAAACGTGAGTTGAAAATACTACTGTATTTCCTTTATCTGCGTGTTCTCTCATCATTTCCTTTAATAAAAATGCTGACTTAGGATCAAGCCCTGTTAAAGGTTCATCTAAGATCCAAACCTTTGGCTCATGAATTAAAACACCCATAATAATTATTTTTTGTCTCATACCGTGAGAATAACTTTGAATCTTATCACCTAAAGCATTTTCCATAGAAAATCTTTTTGATAAATCCTCTATTCTTTTTTTCCTATCCTCTGAAGATACAAAGTATACATCAGCCATAAAATTAATATATTCAAGTCCCGTAAATTTCAAGAACATATCAGGGCTATCTGGAACGTATCCAAACTGCTCTTTAGCCTTTATCCCTTCTTTTGATATGTCTATTCCATTTATACTTATATTTCCTTTAGTTATTTCTGAAATTCCAGTTATCATCTTAATAGTAGTTGTTTTTCCTGCACCATTTGGTCCTAAAATTCCAAAAATCTCTCCATCTTTTATTTCTAAATTTAAATTATCAACTGCTTTATATGTTTTATTATATATTTTAGTTACTCCATCTATTTTTATCAATAAATCCACCCCCATAATATATTTTAACATATTTTACATATTATAGGATATGTTTTTATATTATAAGACCTACTATGAATATAGCTACTAAAACAGCTGTAACATCTGCCATAACTGCGCCCCACAAAGTATGCCTTATCTTTTTTATACCTACTGCACCGAAATAAACAGTTATAGTATAAAATATAGTTTCTGTAGTTCCCATAATTACAGATGCTAGTATTCCTATAAAAGAATCTGCCCCGTAAGTATTTATTATTTCAGTAAACATCCCTATAGCGCCGCTCCCTGAGATTGGCTTAAGTAAAACTAAAGGCACTATCTCCTCTGGAAGCCCTATAAACCCTGAAACTGGAGCTAAAATCCTATTTATCATATCTAAAAGATTAGCACCTTTAAATATTTGAACCGCAACTAACATAGCTAAAAGGCAAGGAAAAATTCTAAGGCAAGTTTGAAGACCTTCTTTTGCACCTTCTATAAACCATTCGTATACCTTTCTTCCTTTTATCATCCCGTAGCCTAAAATTATTAAAACTATAAAAGGTATAACACTTTTAGTAAAGTACTCCATATATCTTCCCCCTTAAAAATGCCTTTGCATAACTTTACAACAAACAACTCCAACTATAGCAGCTATCCCTGTTGTTATAATTGCAGGTAAAATTATAAGCCCTGGATTGTTTGACCCAGCTGCAGTTCTTATAGAAATTATAGTAGTTGGAACTAACTGAATACAGGCAGCATTTAAAACTAAAAATAAAGCCATATCATTTGAAGCTGTTCCTTTATCTTTATTTAATCTATCCATCTCTTCCATAGCCTTTATTCCAAAAGGTGTTGCTGCATTTGAAAGTCCCATCATATTTGCCGTTATGTTCATAACTATAGCCCCGAGCGCTTTTTCATCTTTAGCTGCATCTTTAAATAATAGTTTTAAAATAGGTCTTAAAACTATAGCTATCTTACCTGTAAAACCGCTCTTTTCAGCAACTTTCATAACACCGCTCCAAAAGCACATTATTCCAACTAAACCTATAATAAATTTAACAGTTCCATCACTTCCGTTAACTATAGCTTCTGTTATTTTATCTGCATTACCAGTAAATAAGGCAACTATAATTCCCAAAAAAATCATAAAAAACCAAATATAATTAATCATTAAAACCTCCATAAAATAAGTACTGTTAACAATTAAATATATGCCTTGCACTGGTCTTTTAGTAGTGATAGGATAATTATATAAACTTAAGTTAAATAGATGGTATTCAAAAGGAGAAAAAAACATGAACGAATCAAACCTTAAATTAGCACAACAAGATATAGAAGAAGCTTTAAAAACTGTTGAAGATTTAGAAACTGGATTAGACAACGAAGAAATATCAAAAGACGATATAAAAGAAAAATTCATATCTCTAAACGAGAAACTTCAAAAGCTTGAAGATATTCTTAAAACTGAGGGAATACTATAATTTTTAGAATTAAAAGAAACTTACTTTTAAGTTTCTTTTTTCATAAATAAAAATTGCTTTATTTATAATAAGGAGGGTATTTTATGAAAATTATTAAAAGAGATGGTAAAATAGTCAATTTTGAAGAAAATAAAATTCACCAAAGTATTTTAAGTGCTGCAAAAGATGCAAACTTTTCACTTACTGAAAGTGATTTATCAATTCTAACATCATCAGTTAAAGACGGAATAAACTTTATCTGTAATGAAAATAGAATCCCATCAAGCCTAGAAGTTAGACTTTTAGTGTTTGAAACTTTAATAGATAACGGCTTTAAAAAAGTAGCAGATGCTTATATTGACGTTAGATAATTAAAAATCCCAAAGGATAGAGAACTTAACTTCTCTATCCTTTGGGATTTTTTTATAAAACCATTTTTTTAAATTCTTCTATTCCTACTCTATCTATGTAGTCTCCAAGCTTTTCACCTGGATTTCCATTTGCTATATACACTTTAAAAATATTATCTACAAGCTTTAAAGTTTCATCTTCTGATAAATTAGTAGCTATAACATCTGAAGCTCTTTGAGTATATCCAGCTGAACCTCCAGCAGTTACTCTTATGCCTTCTTTATCCCCTATAACTCCTATATCTTTAGAGTACACGCTTCCACAAGCATTTCTACATCCAGCTACACCTATCTTAGTTCTACACGGAACTTCCATCCACTGATACTTTTTAGATAGTTTCATTCCTATACCTATAGTGTTTAGCTTCATCCTCTTACAAAATCCAGCGGGACACATCTCTACATTTTTAACAGAGTTTTGTTTTTTTACGGCTGGCTCCATCCCAAGTTCTTCCCAAATCTTAGGTAAATCCTCACCATTAAGATTTGTTATAAGAAGTCTTTGACCTGAAGTTATCTTTATAACACCATTATACTTTTTAGCTACACTTGTTATTTTTTCTAAATTTTCTATACTGATAAAGCCACCTGGTATGTGTGGCGTTATTCCAAAAGTTCTTTTTCCGTCTCTTATTTTTTGCAAATTTCCATAATGAGTTCCACTTACCATAATCGGAATCTTTGGTGAATTATTCTCACTCATTATCTCCCCTCCTTAAATCTATATAGACCGATACTATTATTATATACTTAATATTATATATTAAAGCTTTAATTTTACTCGTAACTTAAGTTACTTTTTTAAATTCTATAAGTAATATAAAAAACAGACTAAGAAATCTTAGTCTGCTTTTAATCATTTTATAAATCTTCTGGCTCTTTCAACTTTCTAACTGATGCGTAGAATATTATTCCTGTTATAACTGCTGATAAGAAGTCACTTATAGCACCAGATAACCAAACTCCATCAAGTTCTAAGAACTTAGGTAATATTAGCATCAATGGTATTAATAAAATAACCTGTCTTAATAAACTTAAGAACATAGATATCTTAGCTTTACCTATAGCTTGGAAGTAGATTGAACTTATTATTTGGAAACCTATAACAGGTAGCATAAATAAATAAATTCTAAGTCCGTTTGTTGCAATTCCTACAAGTTCCGGGTCTTTATTAAACATTCCAATTAATACTTGTGGCATAAATTGAATTATGCACCAGCCTATAACAACTATTATAGTTGCTATTATAGACGCGTATTTAACAGTTTCCTTAACCCTATGATACTTTTTAGCTCCATAGTTGTAACCTATTATAGGTTGCGAACCTTGATTTAAACCAAATATAGGCATAAGGAATATTAAGCTTACACTAGATACTATAGTCATAGCACCTATCGCTAAATCTCCACCATGATGTTTTAATGTATTATTTGCTATAACTTGTACAGCACTTGCTGCAATTTGCATACTGCAAGGGCTCATCCCTATTGAGAATATACTTAAAACAGTTAATTTATCTAATTTAAAGTATTCTTTTTTAAGCTTTATTATACTTTTACCCTTTGTAAAATAATAAAGAATCCAAACAGTTGTTACTACTTGTGATATTACTGTCGCAATAGCTCCACCTTTAACTCCCATATCTAATCCAAATATAAATATAGGGTCTAATATAATATTTAATATTGCTCCAATTAACATTGAAAGCATAGCTACAGTAGGATTACCATCACTTCTAATAGAATGATTTAATCCAAAGCTTAACATATTAACTATAGTTCCTATAAATATTACATTCATATAATCTTTAGCGAATCCTATAGTATTTTCACTAGCTCCAAAAACAGTAAGTAATGGATCCATAAATATAAGTCCTAAAATCGTTATTATAACACTGATTATTATAATTAAAGTAAATGCATTTCCTAAATGCCTTTCTGCAGCTTCTTTATCATGCTGACCAAGTTTTATAGATACTCTTGCAGCTGTACCTAATCCAACTAACATACCAAAACCTAATATTATAGTCATAATAGGCATAGTAATTCCAACTCCAGTAATTGCAAGATTCCCTACCTTTGGAATATGTCCTATGTACATCCTATCTATAATATTATATAGCATGTTTACTACCATCCCAGCTATGGCTGGTATCGAGAAAACTCTAAGTAATTTCCCTATCTTCTCTTCACCAAGTCTCGTCTGCTTATTCATTAGCTCACCTCTCCCTTTTTTGAATTTTCCCCCTAAATGTTCTATATTACTATATCATATCAGCAATTAATAAAAAACTACAAAAAAGTCAAAAAAAGCTACATCAAAAATTTTGATGTAGCTTTTTAAAAATTAAGCTTCTATTTTTTTCTTTGTAAATCCCATAATAGCTGCTGATATAATAGCTCCAACTACTACTGCTAGTAAGTAAAGGAATGGATTTCCTTCTACTATTGGGAATACGAATATTCCGCCGTGTGGTGCAGGTAATCCAATTTTAAATAACATTGATAACCCTCCAGCCACTGCTGAACCAATAACACAAGCTGGTATTACTCTTATAGGGTCTGCTGCTGCAAAAGGTATTGCACCTTCTGTTATGAATGATAAACCTAAAACATAGTTTGTTTTACCAGCATTTCTTTCATCTTTAGTAAATTTATTTTTAAAGAATGTTGTAGCTAATGCTGTTGCAAGAGGTGGTACCATTCCCCCAGCCATTATAGCAGCTTGTGGGAAGTAGTTTTTTGATGCTAACATTGCAATACCAAAAGTATATGCTGTTTTGTTTATAGGACCACCCATATCTATAGCCATCATTCCACCAAGAACTACTCCAAGTAATACTAAGTTTGTAGTTCCCATTGAGTTTAAGAAATCTTGAACCCAAACCATAATGCTAGCTACAGGTCCAACTACTACAGTGTACATAATAACACCTGTTAAGAATATACCAAGTAAAGGATATATAAGGATTGGTTTTAATCCTTCTAATGAATCAGGTAAGAAAGTAAATACTTTTTTAAGTCCTAATACTATATAACCACCAAGGAAACCTGCAATTAAGCCTCCTAAGAAACCTGCATCGCTATTTGCTGCTATAAGTCCACCTACCATAGCTGGTGCAAAACCTGGTCTATCTGCTATACTTTGTCCTATAAATCCTGCAAGTACAGGAATCATTAATGAGAATGCATTCTTTGATCCAATTTGATTTATAAGGTGAGCAAAAGCGTTATATTGCTCACTGTTTGGGTCAGCTGAATGTATACCAAACATAAATGATATAGCGATTAATATACCTCCACCAACAACGAATGGTAACATATTTGAAACCCCATTCATTAGGTGCTTGTAAACTCCAGTTCTTTCTGTTTTCTCTGATCCTTTAGAGCCGCCTTCATTATTATAAACTTTTGCTTCTCCGTTTATAGCTTTATTTATTAATTCTTCTGGTTTTTTCATAGCTTGAACTACAGGAACAAATATAACTTTTTTTCCATTAAATCTAGCTGTTTCAACTTGCTTGTCAGCTGCTACTATTATTCCGTCTGCTCTTTCTATATCTTCTTTTGTTAGTGCATTTTTAACTCCAGTTGATCCGTTTGTTTCAACCTTTACTGTAACTCCCATCTCTTCGCCTTGCTTTTTAAGAGCATCTGCTGCCATATAAGTGTGAGCGATTCCTGTAGGGCAAGCTGTTACAGCTATAACATATTTATTATTTTCATTAATTTCATTTTTTTCTTCTAAACTTTCTTCACCTTTTTTCTCAAAACTATCTATTAAATCTAAAACTTCTATTTCTGATTTTGAACTTAATAAACCTTTTTTAAAGTTAGGGTCCATAAGTAATACTGACAGTCTTGAAAGAGTTTCTAAGTGTTCGTTATTTGCTCCTTCTGGAGCTGCTATCATAAAAGCTATATCTACAGGGGCACCGTCTAATGAATCGTAATCTACACCTGATCTTATAATCCCCATAGCAAGTGCAGCAGAATGTACCGCATTTGTTTTAGCGTGAGGAATTGCTATCCCTTCACCAATCCCTGTTGATGATAGGTTTTCTCTAGCTAGGATCTCTTTTTTGTAAGTTTCTTTGTCAAATAGTTTTCCTGCATCGTTTAATACATCTACTAATCCATCGATAACTTCATTTTTATTTTTAGCTTTTAGATCTAATCTTATAGTATCTTTACTTAATAATTCTGATATTTTCATTAGTGTCCCTCCTATAGCTTTTTAATATTTATAATGTTTAATAAATTTAATACTTCCTCTTTTTTGCAAAGTTCCATTGAAAATGCACTTGCACTTCCCGATGCTATTCCGTATTTAAAGGATTCTTTTATGTCACCTGTTTCATTAAACTTAGATAAAAATCCTCCAACTAAAGAATCACCAGCACCAACTGAATTTTTAACTTCTCCCTTAGGTGCATTTCCTTTATATATTCCATCTTTTGAAATAAGAATTGCACCATCTTTAGCCATAGATATTATTACATTCTGAGCTCCAAGTGAAACTAACTTTTTGCCATACTCTATAAGCTCATCTTCTGAATTTATTTTTACATCAAATACTTCTTCTATTTCGTGGTTGTTAGGCTTTATTAAAAATGGTTTTAATTTTATAGCTTCTAAAAGTGCCTTTCCTGATGTATCTACAACAACTTTAACTCCCTTTGTAACTACTTTTTCTTGTATCTTAAGATATAAATCACTAGGTAATGATTTTTGAATACTTACTGCAAGAACTAATATATCTCCATCCTTTAATTCACCTAACTTTTTCATTAAAGAGTCTAGCTCTTCTTTTGAAATACTAGGACCTTCTCCGTTTATTTCAGTTTCTTTGTTTGATTTAATTTTTACATTAATTCTGCTATCTTCTTTAACTTTTATAAAGTCAGTTTTTATATTTCGAATTTTTAAAGTATCCTCTATGAATTTACCTGTAAACCCACCTAAGTATCCAAGTGCTATATTTTCTGTTCCTAAATTCGCAAGAACTGTAGATACATTTATACCTTTTCCACCTGGGAATTTTAAATCAGTTTTTGTTCTATTTACAAGTCCTAGCGTTAGATTATCTACATCTACTATGTAGTCTATTGAAGGATTTAAAGTTAATGTATATATCATTTATTCCGCCACCTTTATTTCTGTAATATCTTTTATGTCTTCTATATTGCTTCTACTATCTGTTATAATTATTGCTTCGTCTAATTCTGCAAATTTAACAAGTGTTTTTGAGTTGAATTTACTGTGATCTGCTAATATAAATGCTCTCTTTGATTTTTTAACTGCTAATTCTTTTAGGATTGCTTCATCTGTATCTGGAGTCGTAAATCCCATTTCTTTATCTATTCCATTTGTTCCTAAAAAGGCTTTATCAAAATAGAATTTATTTAAAGATTTAATAGCATCACTTCCAGTTACTGCTTTGGTTGTACTTTTGATCTTTCCTCCAAGCATATAGCAGTCTATGTTGTTTTCAATAAGTGCATCTATATGATTTAATCCATTTGTCACTACAAAAACACTTTTTTCTTTTAAATAAGGTATGATTTCATAAGTACTTGTTCCAGCATCGAGAAAAACTGTATCATTATCTTCTATAAACATTGAGGCATATTTTGCTATGTCTTTTTTGCTTTGAACGTTTTTGAAAGTTTTCTCTTTATATGTTGGTTCTTTTGTTTTGTTCTCTACAAGTTTTGCACCACCGTGAACTCTTCTTAAAATACCTTGAGCTTCTAAAAAAGTTAGATCTCTTCTAATAGTAGATTCAGATGAATCTGTGCTTTGCATTAAGTCTAATAACTTTACTATACCTTTTTCTTCTAATAGATTAATGATTATTTGATGTCTCTTTTCTGTTAACATATTTACCTCCTGAAATCTTTTACAAGTTTATTGTAATCTATTTCATAACAAAAATCAATCGTTTTCATTCAAAAATATTCAAAATCTTTCAAGTAAATTTTACCATAAGGGCAAAAAAATAAATCCTAAACAAAAGTTTAGGATTTGTTTTAAGGTTATTTTACACTATCTCTTTCAATTACTCCGTGTGGTAATACGAAATGTGCTTGATCTAACTCTTTTTTATTTAATATTTTTATAAGCATTCTCATCGCAACTGATCCCATATCATAACTTGGTTGTGATATTGTAGATAGTTTTGGATAGAATATCTCACTTAAAACGTTATTATTGAATCCCATAACGCTTACATCTTCTGGAACTTTAATTCCATTATCTCTTAATCCGTTAATTACACCCATTGCAAGTTCATCTGTAGCACAAACTACTGAATCAAACTTCTTACCTGATTTTATGAATTGCTCTGCTGCTTTGTAGCCACTTTTAACTCTTAAATCTGAAGTGTATACTAACTCTTCAGAAACTGTTAAATTAGCTTCTTCCATAGCTTTTTGGTATCCTTTAAATCTGTCTCCCCAAGCATTTACAGCATCTCTTTCCACACCAACAAAAGCTATATTTTTGAAACCTTTGTTAATCATATAGTTTGTTCCGTCTACTGCTGCTGCAATATTGTCTATAGTTACGCTAGGTAGTTTTCCTTCTTTATCTTTTGTTTCTACAAGGATAGTTCTTAAGTCTAATTCGTTTATTAAATCTAAGATTTCATCTTGTAGAGAACTACTCATATAGATAACTCCGTCAACCATCTTTTCTTTCATAACTCTTAGGTACTCTTTTTCTTTTTCTATATCAAAGTCTGAGTTTCCTAAGATTATATTGTAATCATATATGTTAGAAACGTCTTCTGCGCCTCTAACTATCTCAGGATAGAACTGGCTTGATATGTCTGGAATAAGTATTCCAATTGTTTTTGTCCTTTGAGTTTTTAAACTTCTAGCAACTATGTTAGGTCTGTACCCTAGTTTTTTGATTGCATCAAGAACCTTCTTTTTTGTGTCCTCGTTTACAACATCTATATCATTTAGTACTCTAGAAACAGTAGCAATTGATACTCCAGCTTCTTTTGCAACGTCTTTAATAGAAGTAGCCATATCTTTTATCACTCCTAATCAATATTTTGATACTTTATTATACTAATATATTCTACCTAATACAATAAAATCCCTTCTTTAATTGTAGTTTTCCTCAATTTTTGCGATTTTATCATAATTTTATGAAAAAAGGCTAGTTCCCAAAGAAATGAGTCCTAGCCTTTATATAACATACTATTTTAAAACTTCTACAGTCATATTTAATTTTTCACCGTTTATAGTTACTTCTGTGTAGTCAAACTCACCATTAAATATGATTTCCTTAGTTAAAGTTTCTTTCTTAATTGTATCTTGGAATTTTTTAATTACTTCTTCAAGCATTTCATTTCCAGCTACATAAAGGTTGATGTTATCTGCAACTTCAAAGCCTTTTTCTTTTCTCATATTTTGAATTTTTGAAATTGTTTCTCTTACGTGACCTTCTTCTCTTAATTCATCTGTAATATGAGTATCAAGAACTACTCCTGTTTCTCCTTCACCTGCAAATGCAAAACCTTCAAGACCTTGCATAGTTACAAGAATGCTATCTGAATCTAAAGTAATTTCAGTTCCTGAAACATTTATCACTTCTGTTCCACCGTTTTGGATCTTTTGTGCTAATTCCATTTGGTTTCTAGATGCGATTTCTTTTCTTATTCCTGGTATTAACTTACCATAAGCTTTTCCTAGTACTGGTAGGTTAGGCTTTATTTCAAAGTTAACGTATTTAGAAAGATCAGCTCCAAACTCAATATCTTTGATGTTTAATTCGTTTGCTATGATATCACCATAGTAATTTGGAATTGATGCAGTTGATACTAGAATTTTTGAAAGTGGCTGTCTGTTTTTAACATTAGCACCGTTTCTAGCACTTCTTCCAAGTTTAACTATTGTGTAAGCTAAATCCATTTCTTTTTCTAGCTCTTTATCTATAGCTTCGTTGTTTGGCTCTGGCCATTTACATAAGTGAATACTTTCTGTAGCGTTAGAATCTAAACTAACTACTAAGTTTTGATATATCTCTTCTGTTATAAATGGTACAAATGGAGATGCAACTTTTGCTAAAGTAATTAATACTTTATTTAATGTTACGTAAGCTCCAATTTTATCATCAGTTAACTCTGATGACCAGAATCTTGATCTATTTCTTCTTACATACCAGTTTGATAATTCATCAGTAAACTCTTCAATTGCAAGAGCTGAACCTGTTATGTCATATGAATCTAATCCTTTTTCAACTCTCTTAATTAGTGAGTTTAATTTTGATAAAATCCATTTATCCATTACGTTTTCTGATACGAAATCAGCATACTTATTAGGATTAAATTTATCTAAATCAGCATATAAAACGTAGAATGAATATACATTCCATAATGTGCTTAAGAACTTTCTTCCTGCTTCTCCAACATCATCTATTGAGAATCTTGTAGGAAGCCAAGGAGCACTTGCAGTGTAGAAATGCCATCTAGTAGCGTCTGCACCTTGTGAGTTTAATACTTCAAACGGATCTACTACGTTTCCTTTTGATTTACTCATCTTTAAGCCTTTTTTATCTAGAACGTGACCTAAAACTATACAGTTTTCAAATGGGTTTCTATCAAATATTGCAGTTGAAATTGCAAGTAATGTGTAGAACCATCCTCTAGTTTGGTCAACAGCTTCTGAAATAAATTGAGCTGGATAGTTTTGATCGAATAACTCTTTGTTTTCGAATGGGTAGTGATGTTGTGCAAATGGCATTGATCCTGAATCGAACCAACAGTCTATAACTTCGTGAGTTCTAGTCATATGCTTTCCACATTTTTCACAAGTTAAATTTATTTTATCTATAAATGGTTTGTGAAGTTCTATATCATCTGGAACATCGATTCCTTTATCTTTTAATTCAGCGATGCTTCCTATACATTCTCTGTGTCCGCATTCACATTCCCATATTGGAAGTGGAGTTCCCCAGTATCTGTCTCTTGAGATACCCCAGTCTATAACATTTTCTAAGAATTTACCGAATCTACCTGTTCTTATGTTGTCAGGTAACCAGTTAATTTTATCGTTGTTTTGAAGTAACTTATCTCTTAAAGTAGTCATAGCTACAAACCAACTATCTTTAGGGTAGTAAAGAAGTGGTGTATCACATCTCCAGCAGTGTGGGTATGAGTGAGTGTGCTTTTCTGCTTTAAATAATTTGTTTTCTTCTTTTAAGTAATCACAAATTTGTTGATCGCATTTTTTAACGTTTTTACCAGCCCAAGGAGTTACTTCATCTACGAAGCATCCAGCTGCATCAACTAAGTTCATAAATGCCATATTGTTTTTCTTAGCTACAAGGCTATCATCTTCACCGTATGCTGGTGCGATATGAACTATACCAGTACCATCTGAAAGTGTTACGAAATCACCGTGGATAATTTCAAATGCTCTTCCTTCTGGTTTGTGGAATGGTAGTAATTGCTCATACTTCATTCCTAGTAATTCTTCACCTTTAAACTCTTTAACTATTTCAAAATCTTCTCCTTCTGTTCCTAGAACTTTTGGAGCTAAATCTTTAGCTAAAATATAAGTTTCATCCCCTACTTTAGCTTCTATATAAGTGTAAGATTTATTTAAACATAATGCTACGTTTGAAGGTAATGTCCAAGGAGTTGTAGTCCAAGCTAATATAAACTTGTTATCTTCTCCTTCTACTTTAAACTTAGCTACAGCTGTTAAATCTTTTACATCTTTGTATCCTTGTGATACTTCGTGTGATGAAAGACCAGTTCCACATCTAGGGCAGTATGGCATAACTTTGTGACCTTTGTATAAAAGTTCTTTATCCCACATTTGTTTTAACGCCCACCATACTGATTCTATGTATGGATTGTGGTATGTTACGTAAGGGTTTTCCATATCTACCCAGTAACCTATTTGCTTAGTCATTTTTTCCCACATGCTAACATATGTGAATACGCTATCTTTACATTCTTGTACGAATTTATCAACACCGTACTCTTCTATTTGTTCTTTACCTGAAATTCCAAGTTTCTTTTCTATTTCAAGTTCAACTGGAAGACCGTGTGTATCCCATCCAGCTTTTCTAATAACTTGGTAACCCTTCATTACTTTATATCTTGGGATTATATCTTTCATAACCCTTGTTAAGATATGTCCTACGTGTGGTTTACCATTTGCTGTTGGCGGTCCATCGTAGAATGTGAAGTATTCTCCACCTTGATTTAAATCAAAGTTCTTTTTTATTACATTTCTAGCATCCCACATATCTGAGATTTGCTTTTCCATCCCTACAAATCCATTTGTAAGTTCAACTTTTTTGTACATGTAAAAAACTCCTTTCCTGATTGCTTAAAATTAATAAAACTCTATATAAAATGTTAAGTCTTACTTTCCTTATAAAATAAAAAAACCTCCCCCTAAACTTATAGGACGAAGTAACAACTTTCTATACCACCTATTGGTATAATAATTAGAACTATTATAATAGTTTTCTCTCTATATAAATTCTAATTTTAAATTCAAGTACAATATAATACTCTATCTTTTAACGCAAGATTACGGGTAAACTTAATAAGAAATTTCCTTTCAGTCACCAACTCATAGGTGATTTTCACTAATATTTGTTACAACTTTACACCAAACAGTTGCTCTCTATAAAACAATTTTATTAATTACTTTTCCTAATCATAGTCTTTATTAAAAACCATTATATATTATGCCTTTTAAAAAGTCAATTATACCTGAATTCTTAAAATAAAATAACAATTAATAATTATTATCGTTTAGTATTGACTTTTAATTATCTCGGTGATAAACTAATCTCATAACAATCAATTTCAAAAAATAACTAAACAAAAATATATATAATAACGTACTACGGTTTTTAATTTTTAAAAGTAGGAGGACAAAACTTTGGAAAATAAAGATGTTAATGCAGAAGTTATGGATAAAATGACTAAAGTGTGTATTTGTAAAGCAATAACTAGAGACAAAATAAAATTAGCTATCAAAAACGGAGCTAATACTTTAGATAAAGTAAAAGAAGAAACTGGTGCTGCTACAGGGTGCTGTCATGGATTCAGATGCAAAAAGAAAATTGAAAAATTAATAGAAGATCATGAAAATGGCGAGTTCTAATTCTAAACATTATTAGAATTTAAAATAACTTATAAAATTGACCACTGTTTAAAAAAAGATGTGATGTTACCCCCTCACATCTTTTTTTCTTTGCATTTTTTTCCTAGAATTTTATAAATGATTTTACAAAAACTAAATTTATAAAATTTAAAGGAGGTGCTTTTAATGACAGGTGAAAAGAAATCAGCTTGTAATAATCAATGGGTTTCTACGCCAACTGACCCTAATATAACTGGCGCAGAGCATAGAAAGAAGAAAACTGCAGGGGATAATCAATGGACTACAACAAATAAAAACCCTATTAAGTAAAAAAATGCTACGCCTATATTTAAGGCGTAGCATTTTTACCCTTTTTTAATTAGTTTTCTTCGCAAAACTTTTCTATAGCATCTGCAACTACTTTAGCGTGGGCTGCAGCTTGAACTACTGTTTTCGCTCCTGTAACGACATCTCCAGATGCAAATACACCTTCTCTTGTTGTACGCCCTTCTTCGTCTGTTATCACAAGTCCCCATTTATTAGTTTCTAATTGTTTCGTACTTGAAACTATAACTGATCTAGGTTCTTGACTTATAGCTATTATTGTAGAATCACATTTAATGATTTCTTCGCTTCCGTCTATAGTCTTTGTAACTATTCTTCCGTCTACTTCTTCGTTTTCTGTTTTTACAGCTCTTATTCCGTCCTCTAATAACTCAAGTGGAGCTTTAAATAACATAAATTCTACTCCGTCTTCTTTAGCTTCTTCTATTTCTTTTTTAGTTGCTGTCATTTGCTCGAAGCCTTTTCTATATACTACATAAACTTTTTTTGCACCATTTCTCTTTGCAGTTCTAGCTGCATCCATAGCAACATTACCAGCTCCTACAACGCAAACCGTAGCGCCTAAATCATATACTTCTGGTGCTTTTAAATAATCTATTGCATAATGAACATTACCTAAAGTCTCACCTTTTATGTTTAACTTTTTAGCATTCCAAACCCCAGTTCCAATAAATACTGATTTATAACCATCTTCAAATAATCTATCTAAAGTTATAACTGGTCCTATCATTGTATTTGGTCTTATTTTTACACCTAATGATTTTAATTGTTTAGAAATATCATCAACTATAGTATTTGGTAGTCTATATTCTGGGATACCGTATCTTAATACCCCTCCTATTTTATCGTGAGCTTCAAATATAGTTACTTTAAACCCTCTCTTAGCTAATACAAACGCTATAGTTATTCCAGCTGGTCCTCCACCGATTATAGCTATTCTATCTCTATTTGCTTCTGGTTTGTTGAATTTAGCACTTCTTAAATATTTTAAAGAAATCTCTTCTTCTATCTCATAAAAATGTATTGGCTCGCCTTTTATTCCTCTTATACAATTACCTGCACATTGATCTTCGTGAGGACAAACTATAGCACATACTGCTGATAAAGGATTATTTTCAAATAAAATCTTCCCAGCTTCATCTATTTTATTTTCTCTATAAAGCTCAATTATCTCAGGAATATTTGTACTTATAGGGCAAAATTCCTTGCATCTTGGCTTTTTGCATAAAAGACATCTATTTGCTTCCTCTTTTAAAAATATTGACATTTTATTCCTCCTAATACTACTCATTCGTAAAAACCTTTTTTATAATATATAACCTATCTAAATAAAATACAAGACATATTATTTAATTAATACATTTTAGATAAATTGCTTTAAAGCTTTTTTAATGCTTAAATATAGTTAACTTTTATTTTTTAGGAGACAATAATGAATAATAATATTTCAGAAGATAAAATAATTATTTGCACTTGCAAAGGTATTTCAAAAGCGCAAATCAGAAATTCTATAAAAAAGGGTTCAAAAACTTTAAATGATATAAAACTTTCAACCGGTGCTGGAACTGGTATCTGTAGTGGTGCAGCTTGTACTTTTAAACTACTTAAAGTTATAGACCTGATTTTAAGTGAAGAAATAGAAAATTTAAAATAAGAATCTTATGTTATAATCTTAAAAGACTTATATATGAAGGGAGCTAATTAAATGGCTAGTAAATTCTATTTACATAAATTAAGCAAAAAAGCGAAAGCTGAACAAGGCAGACCTTGGATCTATACAGATGAAATTAAAGAATATGATGGTGAATACGAAAACGGAGATATCGTAGAGATTTATAATCATAAACATTACTTCGTAGGTAAAGGATATATAAATGATGCAAGTAAAATTGCAATCAGAATAATGACTAGAGATATAGAAGAAGAAATAGACTACGATTTCTTCAAAAAGAGATTTAAAGCCGCTTGGGATTACAGAAAAACTGTAATAGATACTTCTTCTTGTAGATTTATCTTCGGTGAAGCTGATTTCCTTCCTGGTTTAACTGTAGATAAATTTGAAGATTACTACGTAATTCAAATTTCTACTTTAGGTATGGATAAATACAGAGACATTATAGTTAAACTATTAGTAGATGAATACGGCGCTAAAGGAGTCTACGAAAGAAGTGATCTAAAAACTAGAGAAATCGAAGGTTTAGAGCAAAGAAAAGGATTCTTAACAGAAGAATTTGATACAGATATAGAAATAACAGAAAACGGCGTTAAATACATAGTTGATTTAGCAAACGGACAAAAAACTGGATTCTTCCTAGACCAAAAAGAAAATAGAGCTGCAATCCACAGAATATGTAAAGATAAAGACGTTTTAGACTGCTTTACTCACACAGGCTCATTTGCTTTAAATGCTGGTATAGCTGGAGCTAAATCAGTTCTAGGAATAGACGTTTCACAGCATGCTGTTGATTGCGCTACTAGAAATTCAAATCTTAACAACTTACAAGATACTGTTAAGTTTGAATGTCATAACGCTTTTGATGTACTTTCTGAATGGTCAAGAGATGGTAAAAAGTTCGATGTTGTTATATTAGACCCTCCTGCTTTTACTAAATCAAGAGATACTGTAAGAGGCGCAACTAGAGGCTACAAAGAAATTAATCTTAGAGGTCTTAAAATGGTTAAAGAAGGCGGTTACTTTGTAACTTGCTCTTGCTCACACTATATGGCAGAAGATTTACTTAGAAAAACTATAGCCGATGCAGCGCACGATGCACACAGAACTTTAAGACAAATAGAATTTAGAACTCAATCATCAGACCACCCAATCCTTTGGAACTCTGATGAATCATACTACTTAAAATTCTTTGTTTTCCAAGTAATTTAACTTTAATAAACCCATTAAATCCTAGATATCTTTTTTGGGATTTAATGGGCTTTTTTTATTGTTTTATTTTCTTTTTATTTACATTTTATACATTGATTTCACTCTACTCTAGGACTATAATAAAGTCATAAGTTAACGGAAAATAATTATTAATTAATAATTTTATTCAGGTTTGTAATTAATGATTATTTTTTAATTAGGAGGAGTTAAAATGAAAAGTTTAAAAGGAACAAAAACAGCTGAAAATTTAATGAAATCATTCGCAGGAGAATGTCAAGCTAGAACAAGATATACATATTTCTCAAGCGTAGCTAAAAAAGAAGGATTTGTACAAATCTCAAACATCTTTATGGAAACTGCTGAAAATGAAAAAGAACATGCTAAAAGATTCTACAAATTCTTAAAAGATGATTTTAATGGGGAATCAATAGAAATAAATGCTGCTTACCCAGTAGAATTACCTTGTGATACAAAAACTAACTTAATCTTCGCAGCTGAAGGTGAACACGATGAAAATTCAAACCTTTATCCTACATTTGCAAAAGTTGCTGAAGAAGAAGGTTTCCCTGAAATAGCATCTGCATTTAAAATGATTACTCTTGCAGAAAAAGCACACGAAAAAAGATACAGAGCATTAGCTAAAAATATAGAAGACGGAACTGTATTTAAAAAAGAAGATAAATTCACTTTATGGAAATGTGATAATTGTGGATTTATATTTGAAGGTGCTGAAGCTCCAGTTAGATGTCCAGCTTGCTTACACCCTCAAGCATACTTCGAAGTATGGAAAGAAACTTATTAAAAACTATCCTAAAAAGACCCCTGCATATTTGCAGTGGTCTTTTTTAGTTAAAATAATTTTTTAATTCATCATCATACTTCCAAGCAAGCACGTGCTTTGGGTAACCAAAGTTGCTTGAATCTCCAACTTTTAAAAATACTTTTCTTTTAGAACTTAAAAGCATCTCATTTCTTATAGATTTAAATATACTTTTTATAGTATCTACAAACTCTAAAGCTTCTTTTCTTAAAGGTTTTCCCCAAGCCCCTATAATAATATCAGCGTCTTTAATAGCTTTTAAAATATATTTATTATTTTCTTCATCAGATAAATTTTTGTTTGTTATATCGTAATTTGAAAGTATGTTTACTATATTTATCTCTTTTATATCTTTTTTATTTATTTTTAAAGATAAATATTTTAAAACCCTTTTTATAATTTTATTACAAAAGCTCTCATTCACTCTTCTAGGATGATTTGTAATTATTAATATTACTTTTCCAGAATCGTTTACCTTCATATTAATCATATATTGTCTTTCATACTTCTCATCCTCAAAAACATCTATACACCTACATTTTATAGTCTTTGTATACATGCATTTAACCATACAATATACCCCTTGATTATTATTGTTAATTATCTAATTTAGTTTATAATATGTCCTTCTTTGTATTCTGGTACAATATTTGTAACACTTTTTTTAATAGCATAAGAAACATCTTCTAAAAGATTTAATTCCTTCATCACTCCATAATGCCTAGCACCACTTATAAAGCTTATTATATCCTTATTATTTTCATATATATACTTACTAGTTTTAGCTACATCAGTTAAATCAATTTTTCCTGTAAGCTTTAACATTTCATCAATTATATAGCCTCCGCAAATAAAATCATCCATAGTGAAATTACCATTTGTTCCTGCATTTACTATAACTGCATCTTCATTTATTTCTACTAATTTTTTTGCAACAGCTTGTCCGTTAAGCATAGATGCAACAAATACTCTTTTAGCATCCTTGCAGTCTGTTAAAGTTCTAGTCCCGTTAGTAGTAGACATTATAACTGTTTTATTCTTTACTACTTCTTCTGTGTATTCTAAGGGTGAGTTACTTAAATCAAAGCCTTCTATTTTCAGTGCTTTTCTCTCCCCACCTAAAATATACTCTTCTCTTTTTAATTTACTTGCTTCTTTTAAAGCATCTTCTACTGTAAGGCAAGGTATAACTTCCTTGCATCCATTCATAAAGGCAGTAGTCATAACAGTTGTTGCACGAAGCATATCTATCACAACTACCACCTTATCTTTTATATAATCTTTATTTATATGTTCTGGTGAAACAATAACATCTACTTTCATAATTAATCCCGCCTTTATTTTAAATTAATATAGGGTTATCACAACAAACTTTAGCGATAACCCTTAAAATTTTTATTTAAATTTTTTACCTTGATAAACATCATTATCTTCAAATGCTTTATCTATAGCATTTAAAACTTCCCATTTTTTAAGGCTCCACATAGGTCCTATTAAAAGTTCTCTAGGTGCATCTCCTGTAAGTCTGTGAACTACCATATCTTGAGGTATTCTCATAACAGCTTCACAAAGTAAATCTATATAGTCTTCTTGACTTAAGAATTCTAATTCGCCTCTTTCATAAAGTTTAACCATAGCTGTGTTTTCCATAAGATGAAGTAAGTGGAACTTAACTCCTTTAGAACCAGTATGTGCTACGTAGTCTATAGTTTTTATCATATCTTCTTTTGTCTCTCCTGGTAATCCAAATATACAATGAGTAACAAAATCTATGTTTCTTTCTTTTAATCTTTTTATATCATCTTCGTATACTTCTAATTTATATGCTCTATTTATTTTTCTTGCAGTTTCATCAGAAACTGTTTGAAGTCCAAGTTCTACCCAAACATATAAATCTTTACTTATTTCTTCTATTAAATCTAAGACATCATCATCTAAACAATCAGGTCTAGTAGCTATAGCAAGTGCTACTACTCCCTCTTTACTTATAGCTTCTTTGTATTTTCTTTTAAGTTCTTCTACTGGAGCGTAAGTGTTAGTGTAAGCTTGAAAATACGCTATGTATTTTCCACTTTTCCATTTTTTACTCATCATTTCTTTAACGTTATCAAATTGATCGCTTATTGATAAAAGCTTATTTCCAGCATAATCTCCAGATCCACTTTCACTACAGAAAAGGCAGCCTCCAGTAGCCTTAGAGCCATCTCTATTCGGGCAAGTAAACCCTCCATCTAAAGAGATTTTAAATACTTTTTCTTTAAATTTTTCTCTAAGGAAATAATTTAAATTATGATATCTTTTACCGTTCCATTCCTTTTTCATTTATTCCTCCAAATATTTTCATCTGTTATCTTTATACCTATAATATCATAAGTTAAGTTTTATTTCTGTAAATTATATTTTATCTATAGTATCTTCAGTAACATCTATAATGTACTGTCCTAAAAGCTCTTGAGATATATCTTTTGCTCCCTTTGCTTTATCTACATTTATGATTATGTATGATTTAATTTCATCAAAAAATTTAACGCTATATTTATCTAATGGGAATATACTCTCTAAGTCTATTTTACTCGGAGTTCCGTCTGGGTTTTTATAAATTTTAAGTCCTAATGATTCCGTTCCTTTTTTACTGTATTGAACTAATAGTTCATTTTCCTCTTCTGTAAAAAACATTTCTTTTATTTGTATATCTTTTAAAATATCATACCCTATTATTTTTTGAGCTAATGGTTTTTCGAATACTTTCCTTAAAGATTCTTCATCTATAGGAGCTTCTTCTGCTATTTCTTTCCCTGAATAAACTTTTCCCATAGTTACGTTAGCATCTTCAATTAGTGCTAAGCCTAAAAATGAATCTTTACCGTTAGTTGTAGAGAAAGCTATCCTTCCTCCCGAATAACTAATTCCTAAATTTTGAAATTTGTTTTTAGGTACATTATCTTTTTGTATCCCTACTTCATCTTCTTTTGGGAATATCTCAACAGGCAAATCCTTCATCCTAAGAATTACATCACTACTTCCTGTATCTGCTGTAATCATCCTAAGTTCTTCACCTCTTACAAATATTTCTTTTACGTTGCTACTATTAATCTCTTCTATTTTATATTCGTTTCCTTTGATATTTGAAACTTTTAAAATATATTTATCTAAATCACATCTTGGTTTTTCTTTATTTACTTTAGCTACATATATTTCAATATAAACACTATTACCCGTTTCTGTTATCATCCCTGGTATGAAGGATGCTATGCTAAGCCCCTTTCCGATTTTAAAGTCAAATTTTGAAGCAAGTTCAGGAGATAATATATCTTTAGCTCCTTCAAAATCTCCTTTTTGTAGCCTTCCCATATACTCTAAAGCCTTTTCTTTAGCAATATCAGCTCTAAAGTAATCTATATTTTCTTCTCCGCTTCCTACTCCTTTAGAGCAACCTACAACAAATAATAATAATAATACTATACATAAAAAGAATTTTCTTTTTCTCATAATATCCCACCTATCAATAGTTCTTTTATAATAGTTTCCCTTATTAAAATCCACTTATTCAAAATATAGTAGAATAATTCTAATTATGTAACTATATATTTGTTATATAGCATTAATATTTGGAGGAATATTTTTTGAAAAGAGAAATTTTAAAGATTTTTCAGATAGCTGCAGTCTTTATCGGAACTATTGTTGGTGCGGGACTCGCTTCTGGAAAGGAGATTACTGAATTTTTTACGACATTTGGTGTTTATAGCTTTATCGGAATAATATTTTGCGGATTATTTTATGTGTTTATGGGAAGGATTATTTGTAAAATAAGTATAAAGTATAATTTAGTGTCTTATAGTGATATGATTCACAAGATAAGCCCTAACTTTTTCGGGAAGATAACAGGTATTACAACTACCTTTTATCTAATATCTAGTGCCTCTATAATCCTAGCTGGAAGTGGCGCTCTTATTCATCAGTTTTTTGATATTCCAAAAGTAATCGGAACTTTAATTATGATTACAATTTCAGCATTCTTTCTTTTAAGAGAAACAAATGGTCTTATAGAGATTAACTCTATAATAGTACCAACTCTTATAGTTACTATAACTACTATAACTTTGTTATATATTTTTAAAGCACCTGAATCAATATCTATAACAAATCTAATGAGTATAGTTCCAAAAAAAGAAAACGGAATAGTGGTATCTACTATACTTTATTGTGGTTATAATATCCTTTGTTGTTCTGGAGTTTTAGTTCCTCTTAGTGCAAGTATAAAAAAATCTAGAACTATGACTTTAGGAGTTTCGCTAGGTGCAATACTCTTAGCTGTCCTTTGTGGGATGCTAAATCTTTTACTTATGGTTAATCAACCTGAAATATATCAGTTTGAAATTCCGCTTTTATTTGTAGCAAACAGATTTAGTACAGTTATACAAGCCCTTTTACTTATGGTTATACTATTAGAAATGTTCTCAACTGAAGTTTCAGATGTATATTCAATAGGTAAATCATTAGAACAAACTTTTAAAGTCCCATTTAAAAAGGGTATTTTTTTAGTTTTGTTAGTAGCTTTCCCTATTTCCTTAATAGGATTTGGAAACCTTATAACTACTCTATACCCTATATTTGGTCTCCTTAGCTTAGTCTTTATTTGCCAATGTATATGGTTTTATTTTAAGAATAGAAAAATCATGTAAAAAAGGATGTTGAATTTTAAATTCAACATCCTTTTTAAATAAATTATAATAATCTAACTACATTTTCTACAGTTCTCTCTAAGTTTTTAGCTCCATCTTCTAAAGCTTCTTTTAAAGTTATAACTCCAGGAGTTATTCCGAAAATCGCAGTTACTCCAACTTCATATAAGTTTTCTGAACCTTCAAGGACTCTTCCTCCAAAAGCAATTGATTTTACTCCTAAATCCTTTGCTTCCTTTGAAACTCCCATAGGAGTTTTACCAAATATAGTTTGTGAATCTATACTACCTTCTCCTGTAAAAAGGTAATCAGCTCCCTTTAATTTTTCTCTAAGGTCTGTATGTTTTATAACAAGTTCTATTCCTCTTTTAAGCTTTCCATCTAAAAATCCAACAAGTGCAGCGCCAAGTCCTCCAGCTGCCCCTGAACCTTTGATGTTTTTAATATCTTTGCCTAAAGTTTCATAGACCTTATCTGCATAGTGGTTTAAATTAGAATCTAATTCTTTTACCATCTCTAAGGTTGCTCCCTTTTGAGGACCAAATATATAAGATGCTCCAAGTTCTCCACATAGGGTGTTACTTACATCGCATGCAACTTCTATTTCTATACCCTTAAGCCTTTTATCTAAATTAGAAATATCTATAGTTTGGATTTTTGAAAGTTCTCCTCCTCCAAAACCTATTTCGTTTCCATCTTTATCTTTAAAACTTCCTCCAAGTGCCTGAACCATTCCTACTCCACCGTCATTTGTAGCACTTCCGCCTATTCCTATAACTATTTTTTTAGCTCCAAGGTCTAAGGCTTTTTTAATTATTTCTCCTGTTCCATAAGTAGTTGTTATCATAGGATTTCTTAATTCTTTTCCTATTAGCTCTATCCCACTAGCTTCTGCCATTTCTATAACTGCAGTTTCAGAGTCTCCAAGCATTCCAAAGTTTGCTTCTATTTCTTCTCCTAAAGGATTTTTTACAGTAGCTTTATACATTTTTCCCTTTGTTGCTTGAACTAATGCACATACAGTACCTTCTCCGCCATCTGCCATAGGTACTTTTATACATTCTGCATCTTTATATATCTTTTTTATTCCTCTTTCCATAGCTTCACAAGCTTCTTTTGAAGTCATGCTCTCTTTGAAAGAATCTGGTGCTAATACGAATTTCATAATCTCTTACTCTCCTATCTATAAAGTCTCTTATAAAATAAATCCAAATATTATAGTAGATACAATAGTCATTGATAAACCTACTAATGATTCATATGGTATAAGTTTAAGTCTCTCGTTCATTTCCATAGCTACACTACCACCTGTTGCGTGGAAGAAGCTTCCGTGAGGTAAATGGTCTAAAACTGTAGCTCCAACGTGAATCATAGCTGCTGTTGCAAGCGGTGCTACTCCAAGACCTACAATAGTCGGTCCAAATACAGACGTTGCAACTGCTGTTCCTGATGTAGTAGATGCTGTTGCAGCTGACATAAGTATTCCTGAAATAGGTGCAAGCGCAAAGCTTGGAAGACCTATCATATTTACACCTTCTATTATTAAATCTTTTAAGCCTGAATTTGCTATTATTCCAGCTAATGTTCCTGTTCCTATAAGAAGTATTGCAACTCCTGACATCTTTGCTAATCCAAATGTAGCATAGCTGTTTAAGTGCTTTATTTTTCCCATAGCTATTATCCCTATAATTCCACCTACAGGTAATGCTATAAGAGGGTCTATAGCTATATTTGCAATAGGTCTAAGCATTAATAAAACTATCGCTACAACAGGACCTAATATAGACGCAAAGAAGCTTGGCATATCCTCTATCTCTTTCATTTTTTCTTCTTCTTTAACTAAGCTACCCTTAGCTTTTAATCTTTTTGATATAATGCAAGTTACTATAATTCCAAAAATAGCTGGTATTACACCTGCTAGCATAACTGAAGTTAGTGGAACTCCTAAGTTATCTGCAGCTGCTATAGTGTTTGGGTTAGGTGACATTATGTTACCTGCCTTACCTCCACCTACCATAGCTATAAGTATTGCTGTTTTTGTTAAATTTGATCTTTGTGCTATAGCAAGTGCTATAGGTGATACAGTTATTACTGCAACGTCTACAAATACACCTACCATAGTTAAAACTGTAGTTGCTAAAGTAAGTGCAACTAAAGCTCTCGATTCACCTATCTTCTCTACGATAGTTTCTGCTATCTTAGCAGCTGCTCCAGATTCAATTAAAACACCTGCTAAAACACCAGCTGTCAAAATCCTAAGAATCGCTGGAATCATACCTTTTGCGCCATCCATCATTAATGTAACTGTCCCTGCAAGACCTGCGCCTCCAACTAAACCTCCAACTACTGCCCCTAAAATTAAGCCATATGCTGGGTGAACCTTTTTTATTATTAATACTATAGCAACTACTAATGCTACTATAGCTCCTAAAGCTGTTACTGTTATATTCACTTAAATTCCTCCAATCGTTTAATAATTGCATTATTTATTGTAATTGTTTAAGTAAACATTTTCATCGTTTTTATAACGATTTACAGTGTTTATTTTTGTTCATTTGCACAAATATCTTCTAATTTATATCCTATATAGCTAGATAGATACTGAAACAAATCAATGTAATTTTCAAAGCTGAGTTCTGTTATTTCTTCGATTTTAGATAGTCTATAGCTTAGGGTATTCCTGTGGATATGAAGTTTCTTTGCTGTATTATTTTTCTCACCATTCATATCAAAATATGTAATAAAAGTATAAAAAAGTTCTTTATCTTCTCTTTTTAATCTTTTAATTATTTCTTTGTTATCATCTTTTCTAAAAAATTCTTCCATAAAATAAAATAGTTTTATTTTATTATAGAAAAATATATTTTCTTTACCTTTAAGTTTTTCTCCTATATTTAAAGCTTTTACTCCTTGTATAAAGGAATGATGGATAGTCTTTAAACCTTCTCCAACACCAATTTTTATATTAAAATCTTTTAAATAGCTTAAAATTTTTCTACCTCTATATTCTTCTTTATAATCACAAACAGAAATTAATGCTATCCTATCTGAACCTATATTTATAAAAAACTCATCCTTAGATAGCTTTTTATCTAATACTTTTTTTATTTTTTCTTCTGATTCTTTTTCGTACCTTAAAACTATAGCAAACCTATCTTTTGATATATCGATATCTAGCATCTTTCCTTTTTGTATAAAATCATCGTCATATTCTTTATCTGAATAAAGCAATTCATAAATATATTCTTCTTTTAATTTCTTTTCTATTAAATACTCGTTTAATGAATACTCTTGATTAATTAAAAGTTCTGCTGTTATAGATACTATTTTAGAAAATTGTCTAACTTCACTAGGCTTACCAGTTATTCCGATTACACCTATAACATCTCCTCTAAAAAATATTGGTGTGTTAACACCTGGCTTAGTTCCCCCATTTTCTTTTTCAATTTCTATGCTTCTTTTTTCTTTTAATGTTTCTAAAGCCCCTTCGTGAACTCTACCTAATCTACTAGAGTCACCACTTCCGATTATCACACCTTTTTCATCCATTATGTTTACGTTATACGGAATTATCTCCATCATTTTTTTTGAAATATCTGAAGCTAATTTTCTACTAAGCATTTTTAAACACCACCTTTACTTAATATATCTATTATATACTAAGTATGTATCTTTAAAAGTAAAGCCCTTATAGATTAATATCTACAAAGGCTTTACTTTTTATTGTTTTAATTCTGCTATTTTAGTGACTCCTACATATATTTCTGAAATTTTATACCAAGTTTTATAATCTACAACACCAGTTTTATTTAATCCAAATATACCTTGAAAAACCTTAACTTGCTCTGCTGATTTTTCTCCAAAGATTCCATCAACTGCAACCTTTGGAATTAAAGGATAATTTCTAGCTATTCTATTTAATTCCCTTTGAACTTCTTTTACAGGCTCTCCTCTTGATCCTATAGTTAAATCATATCCCGGATAAGATTCTGGTATTCCTGTAACCTTATCTGCAGTAACAAGTTCTATATTATTTCCGTAATAATAGGTTAAAATTTCAAAAGGCGTTTTTCCTTGATCTCCTAAGTCCTTACTTCCCCACTGACTTAACCATTCTGGACATTTTACATTTTTACCATCGCAATATTGAGTTAAAAGCGGTTGCTTTCTTGCTATCCTTCTTACATATGTTGCAAATATTTCATCAACAATATCACTAATATTATCATACACGTTTCTTCCAAATGTAAACGCGTGGTCGTATGCAGTAGAATTAGTTATTTGAAAATTCTTTCCTTTAGATCTATACCACTCTGTGTATATTCTATTTAATGTAAATGAAATTATACAAAATACATTTGCCCTTATAGTATTTTCAGACCAAGTAGAATATATCTCGCTAGATGCTACATTTTTTATATAATCTTTATATAAAACTTTATGATTTTTTCCACTTGTATTATTTGGTCCACCCTCATGTACTATTATATATTCAGGTACAACAGGTTTTGGTAAAACTACCCCACTTGAAGGGGCTGGAAGTGGTTTATCAACCTCTTCTGGGATTTTACTTGGAAAGTCTCCTACTTGTCTGTTTGGTGGTATAACTATAATATCGCTTCTTGTAGATCTATTTCCAGTAGCTTCTAGATTACATTTTTGATATGCAGTCTCTTCAGGATAAATCTGACACCCTTCAATTGTTAAAGGATTATATCCTTCGCTTTCAACCTTTATATCACATAAACTATAAGGAATGCTTCCATCTGGTTTTTGCGAATACTCAAGTGGTGGTGCATCTAAATCTATAGTTATCGTAGAGCCTGATGAGTCTGTAACTAATTCCACAGACCTCATCAATTTTTTCTTAACATTTTTTCTAGTAACTTCTGGTATAACTGTTATTTTGCAATTTTCAATAGGTATATAACTTTCTCCATCAAAACACTGAACTCTAAGTCTTCCTTTTTGAGCCATACTTTACTCCTTAAACATTTCTATCTTATAAACATCTTATGCTTAGTCATAAGTTTTGTGATTATAATGGTTTTCTTATAAATAAATTACCAACTTTATATTCTGAATTGTTTCTTGAAGTAGATGCTCTGATATTATCAAATATACCTTTCATATCAAGCATTCCATATCCCCACTCTCTGTTTGGATACATATCTCCCTCTCTCATTCTAGCTCCTCTAATCATATATGTGTTTAGCTTAGTTGAATACATATTAGGGTCGTTATCTTCAACTATTCCCCACTGCATTAAAAGAGCTGCGCATCCTGCAAATACCGCTCCTCCTATAGAAGAACCTGACGAGACATTTACCCCTCCACCAGGTGCTAATACCTTTGCATTTATACCACCTGCAGCTATATCAGGTTTCACTCTTCCATCTCTTGTATATCCCCTTCCTGATTGACCTACAGTGGCATTATTGTTTTGATTATAATAAGCTGCTACTAATGTTTTTCTAGCTGTTGCTGGTATTTGTATTGTGTTATATTGACTTGGATTTAAAAATTTTGTTTCGGAGTCTAGCAAATTCCTTTGAGGAATCCAAGAATCATATCTTCCATCGACTATATAATCCCCAAATAACCTAAATTGCCATATACCTTCTTTTAAATTTTTTATTTTTATTTTAATTACTTCATCTCCCGTTATTTCCTCAGGTATTAAGTATGATATATTCATAGTAGTTCCTTCAAAAATAAACCTTACTTCCTCAGTTTGCTTTAGTTTTGCTGGTATTTTTTCTATAATTTCACCTGATGGAGATATTATAGATAAGGATACCTTATCTGGTTTTCTAAACCAAATTTCAAAGTTTAAATTCCTCTGTCCTTTACCAACACTAAGTTCTATAGTTTTGTTATCGCTTGTATTTTCTAAAATTCCTTTAGTATGAGTTGCTGAATCTCCTTCATTTCCTACACAAGTAACTATAGCAAGCCCCCTAATTTTAGATAATTCATCTATATATCTTTCAATCATAGCACTTCCGTCATGCGAACCTATATTAGTTCCTAAAGGAACATATATTATAGCTGGTCTTTTTAGCCTTCTTATTTCTTCAAAAATATATCTTATTCCAAGTAATATATCTGTATTTTCGTATCTTCCTTCACCTACAGAATCTAATCCAAAATCCTCTTGATACCTTTTGCTTGCCTCTTTAAGTTTTACTATAATAAAATCAGAATCAGGTGCTGCACCAGCTATTTCTTTGTTTATTCCTCTAGCTCCTATTATCCCAGCTACAGCAGTTCCATGCCCTATAAAATCTTTTGAATTTACCTTTTGATACGGATCTCCTCCCGACGATTTTAATTTTATAGCTTCGTTTATATCTTCCTTACTATAAACAGCCCCAAACATCTGTGAATTTTTGTTGTTTGGATCTTCTACGCTTTGATCCCAGATAGATTCTATTCTTGTAGTATCATCTTCTCTCATAAATTCACTACTTAAATAATCTATTCCTGTATCTATTATTCCAACTAAAACTCCTCTTCCGTTTAAATTTAAATAAGGATTATTATTAAAAAGATACGCCCCAGATGCTTCAACTGGAGATATTTCGTTTAGTGTATAAACCGGTGAATTTTCAACATAAACTATTCTGTTTTTAAATTCAGCTTGTATTTTTTCTATATCTAAACTATCTGGATAATCTAAAACCGCTATTTTTTCATCTAAATCATATATTTTAATTTCAGGATATTTCTCTGTAACTACACTTATATCCCCTGCGTATTCTATGATTTTTCTAAGTCTTTCATCAGATCTCATACTGTTTTGTGGCAAGTTTAAATCTTCTCTTAAGAGTTCAAATGAATCGTAAGCACAAGCTGTTCCGTAGCCCCAAATTATATTAGGATATATTTCATCTCTTCTATTTCTTTTAGCTCCCTTTACTAAATAATGCTTTAGCCTTTCACCAAATAAAAATTTATCATTTCCCTTAACTATCCCCCACTCCATAAGAAGTGCTGAAACCCCTGTAATATGTGGCGCTGCCATAGAAGTTCCTGTCTTAGAATCAAAACTTCTATCTGGAATAGTTGAACTTATATTTTCACCTGGTGCTATTATATCTGGTTTCTTAACTCCTCTAAATATACTTCCTCGTCCACTAAATGGTGATATGCTATTTGTGATACTATTATAGCTTCCTACAGATATTACATTACTAACTGTAGCTGGTATTCCAAGTGTATTTTCAATAGTTGGAGCTAAGAATTTAGTATTTTTATTAAGCCCTTCTGAAATAGGAAGCCAAATATCATAATTTCCTTTATATTCATTTATTACATTTAAAGTTAGTTTCCAAGTTCCTTCTGTTAAGTACTCTCCTTTCGAAACTATACTAATTATAATTTCACCTACTAAATCAAAAGGTTTAGGTCCAGATACATATACTATAATTCTATTTCCATCTACTACCCCTTCATTTAATCCAGTTTTTAATATAATAACATCACTCTTTTTTCCTGTTGGTGCAGTTATTTGAATGCTTAAATCAGGTAAAACCTCTTGGTATAATTCTAATTCTATTGATTTCTCATCACTAGCTACATTTATATCTATATTTTGAGAATTCCTCAAAATCCCACCTACGTGGTGTGCTGCACTTCCTTCGTTTCCAGCTGCAATAACTATAGTTACCCTCTCTAAATCGCAAACTGTGCTTATATATTTTTCTAAAAGAGATGAACCGTTATGTGCTCCATCATTAGTGCTTAAACTTATGTTTATAACTAAAGGTTTATCTAATTCTTTAGATTTATCTATTAAAAACTTTATACCTCTCATTATTTGAGTACTTATAGTAAACTTTCCTCTAGTTGCTTTTACCATCATAATTGATGATTTAGAAGCTACTCCGTACTGATTTACAGGAATGTTTCCACCAGCACAAGCTATCCCTGCTACATGAGTTCCATGTCCAATCAAATCAAAAGACGGCACTATACTACTATCATCTTTTGATATAGCTTCGTTTATTTTGGTTTTATCAAATACTTTACCACCTAAACTTAAATCCCAAATATAATCTACTCTAGTAGTACCATCTAAGTTTCTAAAGGCAGGATGCATATAATCTATTCCTGTATCTATAAATCCAACTGCTACACCTTCTCCCGATGTATCAAAAGTGCTTTGGGCTTGCTGTACACAAATAGCACGATTGCTTTCATAATCACTTGTATATAATGTTTTAGGTAATTCTATATATTGAATAGCTCTAATACTCTCTAAATCCCTAAGTTTATCCACAGGAATATTAACTATTCCATATCCATAACCTAAATCTTCATACCTTCCCCCTAAGTTATCCACATTTTCTTTTATTTTATCCACATTATCCCCACTTATTATAACAACTTCAATTTCGCTTTTATTTATCAGTTTATTTGGGAATAAATTAATCTTTTCTGCAAGACTTCTATCTATATCCTTTAAGATATTTAAAAATCCACCTAATTTATTTTTCATATTATTTTCTCCAAAATTTATTTTTAAACCTTATATAATATGATTTAAAGCATAATTTTGCGATAAACAAAAAAACACCTAAACCTTTGTTTAGATGTTTTTTCTATTAAAGTATTATTTCAACTCTATCAAGCTTTGCTATTACTTTAATGTCTTGTACGTTCATAGTTTCAGTCATAGGTCTTCCCCCATTACTCATAACTAGAACCTTAACACTATCAAGTCTTCTAAGCTCTCTTATTTTATTTTCACCTTTATAATTTATAAGATAAAAACCATTTCCATTCATCTCTGTTACTAAATGACCGAAAACTAAATCATTTTCTATCATTCTAAATCCAGACATCTCATCATCTTGCACTTTTAAATAAAGTACTTTATCTTGAGCATATCCTTCTACTTTGTTTGAATGGATAGGAAGTTCTTTATAACTTAATGCTTTTCTTAAAGAATAATCATAGATGGGAACATTTTTTAATACACTTGAAAATGCATTTTCCCAAACAGCATCCTTCTCTATTTTAGTTTTAACTTTAGGTTTGCTTTTTTCTAATTCTCTTCTTTCATTCATTAAGTCCTCATCAGTAACTACCATACTGATATCATTTAAATCTGTATTTAAAACTTTAGATGCTCTAGTTATAAAAGATTCTTGAACTACTTTTCTACCAAGTTCAACATCGTTTAGATATTTTTCAGAAACACCTAGTTTTTTTGCTAAGACTTTTTGAGGCATATTCGCTTTAAGTCTAGCTTCTTTTATTTTGCTTCCAACTCTACTCAAGTCTTATCTCCCCTTTTGTCCTTTTAGATACATCTCTCTTTCTTCAATAAGATGATTAATTAAATATTTAAATGACCAGTTATTAGATAGAGGAGTTACAACAGCTAACACTCCACCTTTTACAGCATTTCTAACTTTTTTAATAATAGCTTGAACTTCAGCATCAGAAAAATCATTAAATAATATTGCTTTTTCGTTTGGAACTTCTTCTATTATTAAGTCCTCTTCTTTATACTCATCATTTGCTATATGCTTTATCTTTAATGTAACTTTTTCAGGAGTAATTTCTTTTACTTTACCTAAAAGTCTTAAAGAATTAATTTCATCTTTTGAAAGACCGTGAACTAACATACATTTATTTCTTTGCATAACAGGTACCTCTTTACTCTTCTATTACTTCAGGTTCTTCGTGTTTGTAGTCTCCTAAATCAACTGTAACCTTCTTCATAACTTGATCTTCATAAGGTCTATCGTACATATCAGTTTTTTGTTTTACAACTTCGTCTGCAATGTTTTGACCTTCTATAACTTTTCCAAAAGCTGCGTATTGTCCATCTAAATGTGGAGCATCTGCTACCATCATAAAGAATTGGCTTCCTGCTGAATCTGGGTGCATAGCTCTAGCCATTGATAAAACACCTTTAGTATGTTTTAAATCATTTTTAAATCCATTTGATCTAAATTCACCTTTTATTCCATATCCAGGGCCACCCATTCCTGTTCCTTCTGGGCATCCACCTTGGATCATAAATCCTGGTATTACTCTATGGAAGATTAATCCGTCATAAAATCCTCTTTCTACTAGGTCTACAAAATTTTTAACTGTGTTTGGAGCTATCTCTGGATATAATTCTGCTTTTATAACTCCTCCGTTTTCCATTTCAAATGTTACTATTGGATTTTTCATAATTAAAATCTCCTCTCGTTTTAAAACTATATTATTAATATTATCCTTAATTATATATATAAATTCACTTATATTTAAACTTAAAGATAATAGGTATATATACTGAAATTATATATCATTTACTTCTATTTATAAAGAAAGCCTTTTATTAAAAATAAAAAATGTGTTTTCTATATGTAATATTTAGGTTTAAAAGCACAAAAAGCTACTATCTCAATAATTAAAAGACAGTAGCTTTTCATATAATATTAATTTTTCACTCATTCTGTTACCTCATATTAATTTAAGAATGTAGTTCCCATTACAACTCTTGCAAAATCACTGTAGTTTGTTAAGTTATTAACATTTATAGCGTTAAAAATAGCTTCTCTTCCGTTTTTGTTTATTAGGTCACTGAATAGACAAGTTAAAAATGTGCTAGGTACTCTTTCCATTCCAGTAAAATCTAAAGTAACTCCGCTATTTAAATTTTTCTTAATCTCCTCTCTTAAAACTATTGCATCCTCTATACCAAAGTTGTTTCCTAAAAATTCTCTTACATTAATCATCATAATAAATCACCTCTTAAAATTTTTAAATTAATTGTCTTTTTTAAATTTTCTGACAATTCTCTCTTCACCTATAATATACCAAAGCCCAAAATGTTTGTCAACTATTTCACAAACATTTGGATAAATTTTTCTTTCTCATCTATATGTATGTTGTTAAATCATTAATAATACTCACTTTATACTATGCACATAATAAAAAAAAGTGAAGATTTACTCTTCACTTTTAAATAAATTCCCTAATATTTTATAAGTTTCTTACTTAATTCTAAAATCTCTTCTCTTTCACAAGAATTATAAAAAGAAACTTTTCCTTTTTCTTCTCTATCTGTTAATAGATCTGCTAATTCTAACCTTCTCTTAACTTCTTTAACAGTTCCTTCTCCTCCATCTATAATAGAAACTTCATCTCCTAAAACTTCGCTTAAAGTCTCTCTTATAAATGGATAGTGAGTGCACCCTAAAACAACAGAGGCTATATCGCCTTTATTAAAATCTTTAAATTTACCTTTTAGATAATCATGAACTTCATCACTATCTAAATCACCTTTTTCGATAAATTCAACAAGCCCTGCACAAGGCATAGGTACTATTTCTGCATCTCTTTCGTATTTGCTCATCAACCTCTTAAACTTTTCTTGTTTTAGAGTAAAAGGAGTTGCCATTATTACTATCTTTCCTTTTTTTCCCAGTTCAACTGCTGGTTTAACTGCTGGTTCTATTCCTACTATAGGTACATCTTTATAAGTTCTTCTAAGTTCAGAAACAGCTGCACTAGTTGCTGTATTACAAGCTACTACTATAGCTTTTGCACCTTTATCAAATAAAAAATGAACTGCATCAAATGTTAAATCTCTAACTTCTTTCATGTCTCTTGTTCCATAAGGAGCATTTTTTGAATCCCCAAAATATATGTAATTTTCATTTGGCATAAGCTTTAGCGCTTCTCTTAAAACGCTTAATCCTCCAACTCCTGAATCAAAAAATCCTATTGGCATATCCTTCTTATCCAAAGCTTAATCACTCCTGTCTATTATCATCTTGCTTTTAATTTTATTACTTTAAAATAAATAAATCTATATATAAATTTAATTTTAATACTTTATCTTAATACTATAAATTCAATTATTGACTATAATCACTAATTATAGTAAAATCTTTTTAAATATTGCGAATGTTATCATCTATTTATTGATTTTTATTCGACTTTATATGGAAGGATGTGAACATTTCTACACTTATTATTCTTTTATGTGTAGAATACGACTTATGATTGAAAATATGATTTATACAATACCTAAAAATCTTCATAACAAAGAAGACTTATCAAAAATACTATTAGAAAATCCACAAATTAGATTTGTTTCATTAGTAGGTATAGATCTTGCCGGCAATGATACTGACGAAAAAATACCAGTTAAACTTTTTTTAGACGATATGGAAGCTTTCTTACATGGTGTAGCTGTTCAGACTGACGGTTCATCGGTTGTCCTACCTAAAATAGCAACTCTTAACGATGCTAAAGTCGATATGATTGCAGATTTAGAATGTAATTGGTTTATTGACTATAATTACGATAATATAGACCCTATAACAAACAAACCTGTTGGTACTTTAAGAATTCCTTGTTTCTTACATCATAACAACAAGGCTGTAGACTCTAGAAACATCTTAAAATCTTCAATAGAAACATTCAAATCAACTCTTTTAAATCTTTTTGATACTAATCCTAGTATCTTAGATTGTTACAATATCACTAAAGATGATATAGAAGAATTAGTGATAACTTCTGCAACCGAACTTGAATTCTGGGTAAAAACTCCAAACGATACAGCAAATATAGAAGACCTTTCAACTTCACAACACCTTTGCGAGCATTATTGGAATCGTACTAAGGGTAATGTTAGAACGGCACTTGAAAAAACACTTGAACTTATGGAAAAGTACGGTTTTGAACCTGAAATGGGTCACAAAGAAGTTGGTGGAGTTCGTGCAAAACTTGAATCTAGCGGAAAATTCAACCACATAACTGAGCAATTAGAAATAGATTGGAAATATTCTTCTGCTCTTCAAGCTGCTGATAATGAATTATTTATAAGAATTCTTATAGCTGAGACTTTCAGAAGAAACGGTCTTGATGTTACATTTATGGCAAAACCTATAGAAGATGTTGCAGGTTCTGGTATGCACGTACACCTTGGAGTTAGTGCTAAACTTAAAGATGGAAGCAGAATTAATATGTTCCACGTACCAAAGGACCATTATTTAAGCAAAATCGGTTATGGCGCTTTAATGGGTATGCTTAAAAACTATGAAGTTATGAATCCATTTATATCTTCAACTAATAATTCACTTAAGAGGCTAAAGCCAGGTTTCGAAGCCCCTGTATGTACAGTTACTTCACTTGGACTAGCTCCTGAAAATCCATCAAGAAATAGAACAATCTTAATCGGTCTTATCCGTGATTTTGAAAATCCATTAGCTACAAGATTTGAATTAAGATCTCCAAACCCTCATACAAACACTTATATAGCTATGGCAGTATCTTACCTTGCTATGTTAGATGGTATTTGTTATGCAGCAGTTAATAATAAATCTCAAGATGATTTATTAAATGAATTATCAAAAAAAGCTGGAGAAAATGCAACTTACCTTGAAAAAGATAGAGCTTATAGAAGTGAGTATGATGTTTTCGAACACTTTACTGAAGAAGAAAGAAATTCTTATTTTGGATTTGTTCCTAGAACAGTTTTCGAAAATTTAAATCAACTTGATACTAATAAAGATAAATTAAAATGCCTAAAAAGAAATCCTGAATTTAACGATAAGATAATCGAAAGTTTTAAAATAGGTTCTCTTTCAAGGTGGTCTATGGAAATCCAACATAGAGTTATAAATAATTATATGGATTTAGTAAGAAGTTATAGAGCACTTCATTCATTAGATAAAGCTTTAGATTTAGATATTTATAACTGGACTGAAATAAATAAATTAAGACATTATATTATGAAAGACACTTCAAACAATAAGTCTTTATTTACAAAAATCAAAAATGCATTCTCTTTAGAGGATTATGAAAAAGCTTCAGACCTTTATATAGAACTTGAAGATAAAATGAAAGAACTTAGAGACCTTTATAGCTCTTATGAAAAAAATATATTAGACCTATAAAATAATTTAGAGATACATAAAAATATGTATCTCTTTTTAATTTACTCTCTTTTTAATAATCTCCTATAAATAATGTTTATTTTTTTATTGATTAGTTTATTTAATTAGTTTAAAAATATTAAATAAACTAATTTTTATGTACTTTGTAATGAACTATTATTTTTTACATATTGTAGAATATTGATATTTTTTTATGTATAATTAATATTAAGAAAGTGTTTTATGAGGTGCATGATGAGATTAGTTCCTATAGAGTGCGTTAGAGGGGGATCTTTACTTGGGAAAACTTTATACGACAATGATGGTCGAGTTCTTTTAAAAGCAGGTATTACTTTAACTGAAAATCTTATTCTAAGAATAAAAAGAGTAAACATACTATCTATTTATATAGTAGATAAATATAGTGATTTAGAAATTGATGACATTATAAAACCTGAGCTTCGTCAGAAATCTGTTCAAGTTTTAAAAGAAACTTTCAACAATGTCGAAAGACTTATTTCTTGCACACCAATCACACCAAAGGGGAAATATGAACAACTTAAACAATGTGATGAATACTTTAACTCAATCCATAGTATCGCAGAAGAACTATTAGATAATATTTTAAATAACAAAAACCTTCTAGTTTCTTTAGTAGATATAAAAAGTATGGATAATTACACATACCAACATTCTGTAAATGTTGCTATAATATCTGTTGTTTTAGGGGTTGGCCTAAAGTTACCTAAAAGAGATCTTGTAAATCTCTGTGTTGGTGGGCTTATACACGATATTGGTAAAGTTCTTATACCAAAAGAAATAATAGTAAAACAAGGACCTCTTACTTACGACGAATTCCAAATAATGAAAGAGCATCCCCAAAAGGGATATGATTACATAAGCAAGAATTGTAATATTACGACGGCAAGTAAGTTAATAATCCATCAACACCACGAAAAGATTGATGGAACTGGATATCCTAACGGATTATCTGGAAGTAAAATAAATAATTTAGCTAGAATAGTAGCTATTGCAGATGTTTATGATGCCTTAACTTCGAACAGGCCTTATAGAAGAGCTCTTTGTGCAAGTGATGCACTAGAGTATATAATGGCAAATGCCGACAAGGCCTTTGATTTTGAAATGGTTAGAGTTTTCTCTAAGGTTATAGTTCCTTTTCCATTTGGAACTATAGTAGAATTAAGTAATGGTGATATAGGTGTTGTTCAAGAAACAATTCCAAACTACCCACTTAGACCATACATTAAAATCATAAAAAGTGAAAAAAATTCAAGTCTTATAGGAAACACAGTTAGCCTAGTAGACGAATTATCTTTAGTTATTTCAAATGTTCAATATGATATTTAGGATGTATTTCTTTTAGAAATATATCCTTATTTTTTTAAGAGAAAATTTTTCTATTACTATTATATACAGTTGCAGAATATGGTTTAGACTTTTTACGTGATTCTCTATTAACTATCTCTTCTGCTTCTTTATAATCTTTAGCTTTAAAGACAATAGTCCAACCGTTTTTATCGTACTTGCCAGCACACATTAAATATTTATCTGAACTATTAAAATCTCCTTCTCTATCTACTATTAAACTTTTAAATTCCCCTATTGTTTTATAATTTAACTTAACAAATACTGCTGAATTTGATTTCATAACTAACACTCCTTCTAATGCGAACAAACGTTTGATTATATTTTATCGAACGCTCGTTCGTAAGTCAATACATAATTTTCTTATGTTAACAGTATATTATTTAAAAAACCGCATTATTACTTAGTTCTAAAGATTATTTTTTTACAAATTTTATTAATTTTCTTTTTTATGTAACAAATTAATCTAAAGAAAGCATGACATTAAACGCCAAACATTCCTTTAGACTAATCTTATCTATAATTAACATATTCCAATAAAGGAATATGGTTATTCTTTATTTTTTCACCATTATAAGTAAAGCGAACACCGTCTATCCACTCCCCTTCAAATTCTCTTTGAAGAACATTTTCTATTAAAATACTTTCTGTTATTCCTCCTATTTCTACCCCTTTAAAATAATCTTCCTTAAAGCTTTTATTTCCTATATCTCTTAAATCTATATTTACTATGCTCTTTTCATCTTCGTTTACTATAGATTTCACATCTATTTTTAACCCTTCAAACTTTTCCTCTGAAATAGTATTTAATATACTTTCTAAAGATTCTTTAATATCATAATCTTTTCTAGCTATTCTAAGTTCTGTTTCCTTTTTAACTTCTGTTTCTTTAGAATCTACACCATAAACATTAAAAACTATAGTTGATTGAATTGCGCTATTTTCTTTTTCAGTATTATCTTCAGCTTCCTTAAATCCAAATATAATAATTCCTATTAAACATATAAATATAAACCCTATTGTTTTCTTTTTCAAAATATACCCTCCTAAAGGCTTTTATATATTATATTTACTTATTAAAAATTATAGAACCTTCAATTAAGAGTTTAAAATAAATGTTTAAAATAGTATATAATACTATTTACAAAAATTTTCCTTTATGCTATACTATGGTAAAAAATTACAAATATAAAGAGGGGGACATTTATGTTAATTTTAAATAATCTTACTAAAACTTTTAAAAAGACAACTGTAGTAAAAGATTTATCTTTTAAAGTAAATCCCGGTGAAATAGTTGGCCTTCTTGGTGAAAATGGTGCTGGAAAAACAACGACTTTAAGAATGATATCAACTATGCTTAAAATAACATCTGGAGACTCTATAGTAAATGGAATATCATCTTCTAAAGAACCTACTAAGGTTAGGCAAGAAATTGGAATCCTTTTTGGGGGAGATGTAGGTTTATATGATAGGCTTACAGCAAGGGAAAATTTAAAATACTTTGCTAATCTTTATGGTATGAATGATAAGGACGCAGATACTAGAATAAACGAACTAGCAACTCAATTTGATATGTTAGATTATATAGATAAAAAGAAGGTTTCTACTTTTTCTAGAGGAATGAAACAAAAGGTATCAATCGCTCGTTCTATAGTTCATAATCCAAACGTAATGCTATTTGATGAACCTAGTACTGGCCTTGATGTTAGCGCCGTGCGTACTATTCATGAATTCATAACTAGATGCAAAAACGAAGGTAAGACTATTCTTTTTTCTAGTCACTCTATGCAAGAAGTTGAAAAACTTTGCGATAGAGTTGTTATAATTCATAAAGGTGTTTTACTTGAAAATTCAACTATTTCTGATTTAAAAGAGAAATATAATAATGATGACTTAGAAGATGTGTTTGTAGAGTTAATTGGAGGGTCAAAACATGAATAGTTTTTTAGTAGTTTTAAAAAAAGAACTTAAAGATATTTTTAGAGATAGGAAAACTATTTTCTTTTCAATATTGCTTCCTATAATAGTTTTTCCATTAATCTTTATGTTTATGAATAAAAGTATGGAAAATACAGTAGATGATGCAAATAAAAATATTAATATAGTTATCCAAGGTGATTCAAATTCTAGTATAGCTAATATTTTAAAATCTCAGCAAAATATCAATATAAAAACCCCAGACGACCCTAAAGAAGCATTAAAAGACGGTGATATTCAACTTATAATAAATATACCTTCTAATTTTGATGAGAGAGTTAAATCTGAAAAAGATTTAAATGTTGATATATTAGTAGACGATAGTTCAAACAAATCACAAATAGCTTCTAACACAGTTCACGAGCTATTTAGAGGTCTTGAAAGCAAAATAGTAAGCGATAGGCTAGTTCAATCTGGAATTGACCCTAAAATATTAAAACCATTTAATGTTGATATAAAATCTGGATTAAATAATAGCGGTGAAATTAACGGAAATTCATCTATGCTTGGAAGTATGGTTCCAACATTTATAATAATATTTATGCTATCTCCAGCTCTTGCTATAGCAGCTGACTTAGGTGCTGGTGAAAAGGAAAGAAATACTTTCGAACCACTTTTATCTACGTCTTGTAATAGAAACTCACTTTTATGGGGTAAGATAATAGCTATGTGTGTTGTTTCAGGACTAGCCCTTATACTTAGCTTAGGTTCAATCTATTACTCCTTAACGAATTTTATGAGTGGTGATAATGCTGACCTTGGACTTATGCTATCTCCAAAGGCTTTAGCTATAATGATAATACTTTGCTTGCTTTTATTATTAGCTGTTTGCGCTCTTCAAATAAGTATAAGTATTTTTGCAAGGTCTGTAAAAGAAGCTGGAACTTATCTTTCTGGAATTATAATGCCAGTTATGATACTTTCTTATATCCCTATGTTTATGGATGCAAAAAATATGTCTATGCTTATATTTAATCTGCCTGTTGCAAATTCAGTTGCGCTTATGAAAGAGCTTATGGCAGGAGTCTTTAATCCTACACATATCGGTATAGTATTCTTTTGGCAAATTATTTATGTATTAGCTTCAGTAATTATAACTAAAAAGATGTTCTCTAAAGAAGAAGTTGTCTTTAGAGCTTAGATTTTAAAAGAACATTTCTTTTTGAAATGTTCTTTTTTTATTTAAATTTTTCTTTAAATACTGCTTAATTTTGAAATTTTTCATTATTTATGAGTTTAATAGATACTTACTATCCTAATACTCTGTATTATTAGATAATACTTTAAAATACTCTAGTATGCTAAATTAATCTTTTGAAGTTGCAATCTGAGTGTTATGATATTTATATACTCATTGTGACAACTTTACTTATTTTTTAAGTTGTCAGTTTAAGGAGGGCTATATATGATTGAAATAAAAAACGTATCTAAAAAACTTGGAAATAATCTTATATTAGATGATATTTCCTTGAATATAGATAAAGGTAGTCTAGTCGTCATAATCGGTTCTAGTGGTTGTGGTAAGACCACCACACTAAAACTAATCAATAAGCTAATTGAGCCATCTTCTGGGGAAATTTTTATAGATGGCAAACCTTTATCTAAAGAAAATCCAATTAATCTAAGAAGACATATCGGTTATGTCATTCAAAATACGGGTCTATTCCCACATCTTACAATAAAGGAAAATATCGAACTTATTCCTAGATTAAAAAAAGAAAAAACAATAGAAGAAATCGAAAACCGTACTATTGAACTACTAAAGATGGTAGGTTTAGATCCTGATATAAACTTAAATAAATACCCAGTTGAACTTAGTGGTGGTCAGCAACAAAGAGTTGGTGTTGCTCGTGCTTTTGCAACCGATGCTGAAATCATACTTATGGATGAACCTTTTAGTGCATTAGACCCTATAACTAGAAGTGCTCTTCAAGAGGAATTATTTTCTCTTCAAGAAGAATTCCATAAAACTATAGTTTTCGTAACTCACGATATGGACGAAGCTTTAAAGATTGCAGATAAAATTTGTATTATGCACAAAGGTAAAATAGCTCAATACGATACACCTGAAAATATTTTAAGAAATCCTTCTAATGATTTCATTAAAAACTTTATAGGAACTGAAAGAGTTTGGAATAACCCTGAATTTATAAAAGCTACTGATATTATGATAAAAGATCCAGTATCAATTAAAAGTTCAAGAACTATACTTCAAGGTATAGAAATTATGAGAACTAGTAAGGTTGATAGTTTGCTTATCACAGATAAAGATAATACTTTACTTGGAATAGTGACTCTTAAAGATATCAAGCGTTCACTAGATAAATCTACTCTTTTAAAAGATATAATGAGTAAAAATCTTTTAACTGTTAACTTAGATGATACATTAGTTCAGATACTTGCTGTTATGAATGAACATTCAGTTGGATATATTCCTGTTACTTCAAAAGATAATAAGCTAGTTGGTCTTATTACTAGAAGTAGTTTACTTTCTGTTTTAAGCGAGCAGTTCCTCGATATGGAGGTGAGCGTACTTGGCTAGTTTTTTTGATTTTATAATTTCAAAAAAAGGTGAAATTTTAGATTTACTTATTCAGCACATGACTTTAACATTAACAGCTATATTTATAGCCATATTAGTCGGAGTTCCTTTAGGAATACTTATATCTAGAGTTTCTAAACTTAGAAAACCTATTTTAGGCTTTGTTAATTTAGTTCAAGCTGTCCCTTCGATGGCTCTTTTAGGACTATTAATACCGCTTCTTGGGATAGGTAGTGTACCTGCTATTTTTATGGTTGTTATGTATTCATTACTTACAATCGTAAAAAACACATTTACAGGTCTTACTAGAATTGATCCGACTATCTTAGAGTCTGCAAAAGGAATAGGTTTAACTAGAAATCAAACTTTATTTAAAATTCAACTTCCTCTAGCACTTCCTATGATAATGGCAGGGGTTAGAATATCAGCTGTAACTGCTGTAGGTCTTATGACACTTGCTGCATTTATAGGAGCTGGTGGTTTAGGTTATTTAGTATTCTCAGGAGTTCAAACTGTTAATAACAACATGATTTTAGCTGGAGCTATACCTGCTTGTTTACTTGCTTTACTAGTAGATTATATCTTCGGTAAGATAGAACTTTTAGTTACTCCAAAAGGACTTAACCCTAGATCTTCAAAAAAGAATTTTATAGGGCTAAAAATAATATCAAGCCTTTTGATTTTAGTAATACTAGTAACTTCTGTTATGTCTTTTATAAATAGTAAAAAAGAAACTATAACTATAGGTTCTAAAAACTATACAGAGCAACTTATTTTAGGTAATATGTATGCTGATTTAATAGAAGCTCACACAGATTATAACGTAGAGAGAAAGCTAAACCTTGGTGGTTCTTCTGTTGCTTTTAATGCCTTAAAATCAGGAAATCTTGATATGTATGTAGATTATACTGGTACTATTCTTTTAAATATTTTAAAGGAATCGCCTATTAAAGACGAAAAGAAAGCATTTGATAAAGTTAAAGAAGAAATGAATAGTAAATACAATATAGATGTTCTTAATCCTTTAGGCTTTAATAATACTTATACTTTAGCTATGATGCCAGAGGTTGCCTCTAAATATAATATAAAAACAATCTCTGATTTATCTAAAGTGAGTAATGAGCTTTTAATATCTCCTACTCTTGAATTTGAAAATAGAGAAGACGGCTTAATAGGACTTAAAAACTTCTACGATTTAAACTTTAAAAACGTTAAAGCTATGGATGGTAGCCTTAGGTATTCAGCACTTGAAAATAACGAATGTCAAGTAATCGACGCCTTTGGAACTGATGGACTTTTAAAGAAATTTAACCTAACAGTTTTAGAAGATGATAAGAATTTCTTTTCTCCATACTATGCTGTTCCTATAGTAAATAACGAAATATTAGAAAAACATCCTGAATTAAAAGACATCTTTAATATGCTAAACGGAAAAATAGATAACGAAACTATGACTGACCTTAACTATCAGGTAGATGAACTTCAAAAATCACCTGAAAGTGTAGCTAAAGATTTCTTAAAAAATCAAGGTTTAATTTAAAATAAAGATAAGGCATACTAAATTTTTAGTATGCCTTATCTTTATTTATCTAAGCCTTCTTCAATCTTATTTATTATATATGCTATAGCGTGTTCGTTATTGTTTGGCGCTAAATATTTTGCATTTTTTATTAATCTTTCATTGCCATTTTTAATAGCAAATCCATAAGTTGCAACTTCTATCATATCTTTATCGTTCATATTATCTCCAACTGCAATTACTATAGAATCTTTTAAATTATATCTTTCTATTAACATTTGAAGTGCCTTCCCTTTTGAAGTTTCCTTTGGCACTATTTCTAGATAATTTTTATCGGTTCTAGTTGGAATTTCAGTATCATATTTTAAATTAAATTCCTCTTCTAAAGAATCTAATATATCTTCGTCTCCTGCTATAAGTATAGAATCCCACTCTCTTTTTAAAATATCTTCTGGAATATCAAATATAGCTTCAAAACCTAGTTTTTCATACCTTTCAGTATATTTATTTTTTCTAAAAACATAATTTTTCCCTTCACTACATATTGTTATTTCAATATCTAAATTGGAATTAATTAATTTTTTTATTATACTTTTTCTTTCTTCTTCAAGATGAACTTTATGTATAGGTTCCTCTTTTTCAAAATCAAATATAGTTCCTCCATTACTTAATATAACAGGTAAGCTAACTTTAAATAAATTACTATATCTATCATAACCATTTCTTCTTCTACCTGTTGCAATAGTAAAGAGTCCTCCATTTGCTATAAATCTTTCTATAGCTTCAATATTTTCTTTTGATATCTCTTTTTCATCGTTAATCAGTGTTCCATCCATATCTGAAACTAATACATAGCCCTTAAACATACTTTTCTCTCCCTTTTTACTTATTAGTAGCAAAGATAATTTTTCTAATTATACCCCTAGGTAAAATTTTTGTCCCAAAATACATAAGTTTATTTTTAAATCCTGGAATAATTATAGCCTTATTTATATTAAAACCTTCATACCCTTCCTTTGCAACATCTTTTGCATCCATAAGATATTTCTTTGCTTTTTCTGATTTTTTAATTCCAGCTCTATCTTGAAAAGTTGTTTTTACAGGTCCAGGGCAAAGGCAAGACACTTTTATATTTTTATCTTTAACTTCTTCGTGAATAGCTTCTGTTAAAGTTAATACGTATGCTTTTGATGAATAATATATGCTCATCTTAGGTCCTCCTACAAAAGCTGCTGTAGAAGCTACATTTAATATTCCGCCACCCTCTCTTTTAACCATTCCTTTTAAGAAATACTTAGTTAACTTTGTTAAAGCTATTATATTTATATCTATTAAACTTTTATCCTTATCTCTATCTGTATCATTAAAATAACCAAAGTCTCCGACCCCTGCATTATTTATAACTTTATCCACAATTAAATTATTTTCTTCCACAAATTTTATAAGCTTATCAATAGAGTTTTCCACACTTAAATCTAAGCTAATTACTAAAACTTCTATATTATATTTCTCTATTAAAAACTCTCTTGTTTTTTTAAGTTCCTCTTCATTTCTAGCTACTAAAATAAGATTTTCTAAATCCTTTGCAAATAGTTTTGCAAGTTCAAAGCCTATCCCCTTAGTGCCTCCTGTAATTAATGTATAAAATTTTTTATCCATACTTCCTCCCTAAGGTTTAAATTAATTTTATTTTACCATTTTTTATAGATTTATATTTGTTCTATATTTACATTTTTACTTTTAATTGTTAAAATAATACATAGATAATCTATGTATCGAATTCCTATGTATAAGGAGGCTATCATGAATAAAGAATTATTAAAAGGAAGCACATCTCTTTTAATCTTAGGTTTATTAAATAAAGAAGAGATGTATGGTTACCAAATGATAAAGTCAATTGAAATTACTTCTGACGGAATTTTTTCATTTAAAGAAGGTACGTTATACCCTATTCTTCACACTCTAGAAAACGAAGGAATAATAGAATCTTATTGGAAAGAAAGTGAAACTAATAGAAAAAGAAAATATTATTCAATAACTAAAGAAGGTAAAAAATATCTTAAAACTAAGGAAAAAGAATGGAGTTTATTTAGCAAAACAGTTAATAAAGTTTTAGGGGGTACTTCTTAATGGATATTAAAGATAACAATAAAGTAAAATCTTTTTTAGATACTACTATTTCTAAAGTAAAGAATAAAGATATGCATTTAGAAATACGAGAAGAATTATTAAACCACATAGAAGATAAATTCTATTTCTATATCTCCTTAGGATTAGATGAAAATTCAGCTTTAGAAAAATCCCTTTTAGAAATGGGATCTTCTGAAGATATAGGAGAAGAACTTAACTTAGTTCACAAGAAAAAGTTAGATGTATTTTTAATGGCTTTAGTTATATCCCTAGCGGTTGCTTGCTTAACAATACTATTTTCTATATCTAAAATATCTACAGATGCATTTAACCTAAAAAGTTTCTATAACTCTATCTTTGCTTATTCTTTAGGCTTTTTAGTTTTATATATTACTTATAGATTTTTAAATATAAAATTTTTATATAAATATTCTAATGCTATTTATTATATTAGTTTATTTTGTTTGTTTTTAAATCTCTTTAACTATAATTTATATTTAAGTATAGTTCCTAAACCTATGATAACAATACTTTTAATCATTCCCCTACTGATTTCTATAAATGGAATACTAATAGAAAAACCAAGTGCAACTTTTAGACTTATTATACCGTTAGCCTTTATATTAAATTTAAATTCATTATCTGGACTAATAATATATTTGGTTTGTATTTTTGTATTAGTCTTTAAAAGAGGAAGCAAATTAAATTTTTTAGGTTTTAGTTTTTCTATTTTTATTTTTGGTTTTTATGTTTTATTTAAAAACAATTATTTAATTTATAGATTAACTTCTCTATTAAGTTTTTCAAATCCTGAGTCATCAGGATATTATATTTATTCTTTAACTAAAGATGTTCTTTCAAACTCTAACTTGATAGGACAAGCTACTAATATCGATTTATCAAGTATTCCTCTTATAAATTCAGAGCTTATATTTACATACATTATAGGTCGATTTGGCTATATCCCCTTTGCTATTTTAATAAGTTTAATAACAATTTTATTAGTAAAGGTATTTAAATATATAAGGTCTATTAAAAATAGCTATGGTAAATCAATTGTATTAACAGCATTTACAATGCTTTCTTGTAACTTTGCTTTAACTTTACTTTGTAATTTAGGTTTTTCACCTCTTTTAAATACAATAAGTCCATTTTTATCAAGCAGTAAGGTAAGTATTTTTTCTAATATGTTTCTTATTGGGCTTATATTAAATATTTATTCTAATAGATCTATTACTGATATTAGTTTTAATAATATAGATAAGAAATCACTTAATTTTTCTATAAAATTATAAAAAATAGCACCTAAACTCTAGGTGCTATTTTTATTATTTATTGTAAACTTTGATTTTGTTTTTTAACCTTTTTAATTGATGTTAATAATAAGAAATATCCAAGTACTAAGAATACAATCATGGCAATCCAAGCTATATTAAATCCTATCATTTCTGCAAACATACCAAATATAGTTGAACCTAATGCAAATCCTATAGCAAACATTAAGCTTACTGTACCTAAGTTTACACTTGATTCTTTTTTACCAAATATATCTGATGTTATAAATGCTGGACCTGACATATATGAGAATACGCATAATCCGTAACATACTGAGAACATAAATGAAAACTCTGGAATAAATCTTGATATTAACATTCCGATTATTGCTAAACCTTGTAATATAAATGCTATAAACATAGCCTTAAAACTACCTAGTTTATCAAATAAAGCACCTCCGCCGATATTACCGAACAAGCAGAAGAATGCAAATACTGAACCTAATATACCTATTAAACTAGGACTTAAATGCAATTGTAATTTAAAATATGATGCATATTGTGTACTACAAGCTGCAATTGCTACACCTATAAATGCATATCCTATCCCAAACAACCAGAAAAATTTATTTTTTCTAGTTAAAGCAGCTCCAACACCTTGGAACCCTTCTTCTTTTTTCTCTTTCTCTTTATCTTCAGCTTTTCCATTAATCTCTTCATCACTAAGTTCTCCTGGTTTTGGTGTTCTTATAAATAATAAAACTAATATCAAACTTGCTACAAGTGAAGCTATACCAAAAATTATATAAGTTTTATCAGGACCTTTTGATCCTAACATAGAGGAAACTAGTGGTTGTAAAAATACATTACCTATAGACCCTCCTGCAAAAGCTAATCCTAAAGCTTCACCTCTACCTTTTTTAGGGAACCAAGCGCCTATTAAATATGCAATACCAAGCCCAGAAAAAATAACACACCCTATTTGTGCGAGTGCTGAAAACAAGTAGAATTGTAATAGATGATGTGAAAATCCAAATCCAACAAAAGCTAAGCTTGATAAAATACTACCTACTAAAAATAATATTTTTATATTTACCTTTCCAAAAAGTTTTCCTAAAAACGGAGAACATGCAGCCGAAGCTAATGATCCAAATGTAAAAATTAATGAAAATGCCGCTAGTGAAAAATCAAATTTTTTAATTACATATGGTATGAAAAGTGGTTGAATATTTTGCGCAACACTAAAAGGTATTGCTTGTATAAGCATACAAATAAAAATCATTATATACTTTCTTTTGTTACTACCTTTTTCTATTTTTAAAGCCATAAGTTTCATATCCTTTCTAAATTTAATTTTCTATAAATTAAATTTAGTAGTAAGAAAATTAATTAAACTATTATCTAATTTTCTTACTACTGAAATTCAAATATATATTATTAATTTTGATTATTTATATTTAAAGAATCTTTATATACAAATAATTTAATTTCTTTTGCATCTAGGTTTTCTTTATTCATATCTATAGCATTTATTTGATTGTTGTTATAAGTGTTATAGTGATATATTCCTTTTTCAAGATTCATACAAGATGAATAAGCAGTTACATCATTTTTGTATTGAGGAGTTCTAACTGCACCTTTTACCATAGCTACGTTATTTAATATGTGATAAAACTCTCCTATATCCACTTCATCTTTACAATTTTCTAATGCAAAATGTCTTAAAAATGCAACTCTTACAAATCTAGAAGCTGGTGTAAAATCACCTGGTAATCCCACACTACCTGCACCTACTCCTAGTGGGTTTAACTGTTGAGCTCCCCAAGTTGTTTCTCCTGCTTGGTCTGCATACATTCCCATGTATTGTCTTAAATTAGTTTCATGCCAGTCAAATGTTGGAGAGTTAGTTAAAACCCCTACCTTGTTATCAAATACCTTTAAGCCATGTTTTGTGTGTTCAACTACTATTGAGTCTCCTGTTTTATCAGTTATCATCCAATGTAATGTTGGCGCAGGTGCCTTTTCATTTATTTGTGTATCCATTAGATTTACTGAATTTACTTTTTCTTTTACACTATTTAAATCATCAAAGTTAGATAAAGCCCATAACATAAAATCATATGCTGGAATATTTACCTTGCTTCTAATTAATTCAGGTTCGTTGTAGTTATAACCTGGAAAATTAAGTCCTGCTATAGCTAAACCTTTTTCGTTGAAACCATCTGCAAGCATTGGATGCCCATCCATTATTGTAAGCATTCCGATTATTGCATTTTTAGTTTTTTCTTTAACACCTGTTGACATATTTATGTATTCAAAATTTCTTGGAATAATCCCAACAGCTTGTCCGAAAGTAAACTCTATATCCATATTACGTCCAAATAAATGATCTCCATCTTTAGTTACTAAAGTTAATCCTGTACACATTTCTATCACTTCTTTCTTAATTAAATAATCTCTTTAATAATGGTATATCAATAATCAATTCTATAGTCAAACAAAGTCAAACACTTAAATACTAAAGTTTTTTATAAAGATTAACTCTTTACAAAAAACCAATATTTTCAAAATAGATTTTAATTCATTTATAACTCATTAAAACAGTTATTTTTGTTATTAAGTTACAAATGAATTAACTTTTTTACTCTGATAAGTATAATATTACTTATTTTTTAAATTTTAATAAAAATAGGTATTTATAATGTTATAATTCCTATACATCTATTGAGTAATTTAAAATTTAGGAGGTTTATTCTTATGGATAATAACAAATATAACTCTACAGGGATTTTTGATGCAAAAACAATTAAAATTTCAAATAGAATATCTAAATTTGATATACCGATTACTATTTTAGGGGAGTCTGGAACAGGTAAATCAAGTTTAGCTAAATTAATTCACGATATGAGCTCTAGAAAGGATTCACCTTTTCTAACTTTAAATTGTTCTTCACTTTCAGAAGAATCTATTGAAAAAGAACTATTTGGATATGAAATTATACTTTCAAAGGATGAATTAACAAAAGAAAAGTCAGGTTTAATTGAACTTTCTGAAGGGGGAACTTTGTTCTTAGATGAAATAAACTCTCTCCCTTTTAGTATTCAAATTAAACTTTTAAATATACTAGAAACTAAATCCTATCTTAAACCAGGAAGCAATAAAAAAATATCTGTGAATACTAGATTTATAGTTGCAAACGATAGCCCCTTAGAAGAACTAGTTTCTAAAGGTACTTTCCGTGAAGATTTATTTTATAGGCTTAATACTGTAAAAATTGATTTACTTCCTCTTAGAAAAAGAAGGCAAGACATAGGAAGCCTTATTATACTTTTTATAAATTATATAAATAAAACTTATAACTTAAATAAATCCTTTAGTAAAGAATTAATTGAAAGCTTAAAAAAATATGATTGGCCAGGAAACGTAAGACAACTAGAGCATATAGTAGAAAAATTTATTTTTTCTGTAGACTCTGATTACATAACCCTTGAAATAGTAACAGAAATGTTTGGTACCTCTGATAATATTAAAATTGAAGAATCAGATGATTTCACTACACTTAAAGATAGGCTAGAAGATGCTGAAAGGCTTCTAGTTATAGAAGCTTACACAAGATATAAGACTTCTTACAAAGTAGCAAAAGCCTTAGGTATATCCCAGAGCCAAGCCTATAGAAAAATGAAAAAATATATAACAGACCCTAAAAATAAATAGAGCCTAGTTTAAAACACTTTAAACTAGGCTCTATTTTATAATTTATTAACTTCATAACCTTTTTCTTTCATCATAGAAACTATACTATCATCTCCAAAGAAATGAAGCGCACCTACCGCTATAGTATATGTTTTATCTTCTTTAAAATAATTTTCCATCTTTTTAACCATAGCTACATTTCTATCTAAAATCATAGCATCATATGCTTCTTTATTCTCCTTTTGCATAGATACTGCTTCTTCCATAAACTTTTCATCGCCTTTAGCATACGAGTCCATAAGTTTTTTAGAATAATCTACATCTCTTTTTTTGTATTCTTCAAAGCTTTCTTTCGAGTAATCTTTAAGCATAAGTTTTAAAGCATCTATTCCATGTATTTTTTCTAAAAGTTTCATTTGGTCTTGTATAGTTTCAAGTTGCTTTACTTATTTTCCTGAAGTCTTAGCTACAGCTATAAGCTTATCATCAAAAGTTTCCATAACTAAATTTGCTTCTGTATAAATACATGAACTTATATTTTGAATTATAAAATTTGATTTATTAAATTTTAACTTCTCATAATCTAACCCTAAACTCTTGCTTATATCTTTTAATGATTCTATTTCTTTTTTATTTAAATCTTTTTCTATAGTGTCATTTCCTGAATATACTGCATTTGCTTGAACTTCTGTATAGTCGCTAGGAAGTGGGTCTATCTCTACCCCTAAAACGTCAGTCTTTTTTAAAATATCATTTATAGTATCAGAAAAATAATTATAATCTGGATTAATAGGATGCATAGTTCCTATTAAATACATAGTTTTATTATCTTTTTTAACTTCCCATTGAACACCTTTTGCTATAGGTTTATTTGCATCAGAATTTACTTCTTTTGAATTGCACCCTGTTAAAAACGGAGCTACAACTATCCCCATACATAAAAATAATGAAATAAATTTATTTTTAAAAATTTTCCCCATATTTATCCCCCTAAAAATTAAATAACCCCTTATATTATACCATATTTTGTATATTAAACTATATTTTTCTTGTAACAGTTTCATTTGCTTTTTTAAAATAAAAGTATTATAATTAAATTATAGAATATTCAGACAATTAAGGCAGTTACTATTTTTCTCGTAGAACTGACCGCCCTTATTATTATTAAAAAAGGACTCGCATTATTGCGAGTCCAAAATTTTATCTTTCTTTATATTCCATTTTAATGTGAGGAATTCCTACTTCATCATAAACATCAGATATAGGCGTAAACCCTACTGATTCGTAAAGGTCTTTAACGTATAACTGTGCTGAAAGTAATATTCTCTCCCCTTTAAACTCTTCTTTAATAAACCTAACCGCTTCTTTAAGAAGTTCCTGTGCAAGGCCTTTTCTTCTAGCTTCCTTTACCACAAGCATTCTCCCTATACCTACTCCATCTTTATAGCTAAGTCCTTTTTTTAGTATTCTTAAATACGCCTTCGTATTATCATTTTCTTTTATAAATACATGATACGCTTCTCTATCAATACCATCAAATTCATTTTCACTTGTGATTTTTTGCTCACAAATAAATACTTCTGTTCTAGCTACTACTATACTGTATAGTTCCTCTGCTGTTAATTCATTAAATTTTTTGATTTGTATATCCATAAACTCATCCCTTTCTAAAAAATATTATCTTATTTGACCATTCCCAAAAATAATATATTTTACTGTTGTAAGTTCTTTAAGTCCCATAGGTCCTCTAGCATGAAGCTTTTGAGTACTTATTCCAATCTCTGCTCCAAAACCAAATTCTCCTCCATCTGTAAATCTAGTAGATGCATTAACATAAACAGCTGCCGCATCTATCCTTTGTAAGAATTTTTGAGAATTTTCATAGCTGTTTGTTATTATTGCTTCTGAGTGTCCTGTATTATGTTTGTTTATATGATAAATCGCTTCATCTATATCTTTAACTATTTTTACACTCATTATATAATCTAAAAACTCTTTATAAAAATCTTCTTCTAAAGCTTCTTCTATAGAAGAAACTATTTCTCTAGATTTTTTATCACCTTTTAAAACTACACCTTTATCTTCTAAAGCTTTTGAAAGCCTTGGTAAGATTTCCTTAGCTACACCTTCGTGTATAACTAAGCTTTCAGCTGCATTACAAACAGCAGGTCTAGAAGTTTTTGCATTTATAACTATAGCTTCTGCCATATCAAAATCACAATCTGAATCTATATATATGTGACAGTTTCCAGTTCCAGTTTCTATTACTGGTACTGTTGCGTTATTAACTACAGTTTTTATAAGACCCGCGCCGCCTCTTGGAATTAAAACATCTATATAGTCGTTTAATTTCATCATTTCTGTAGCTAACTCTCTGCTTGTATCTTCTATAAGTTGAAGGGCATCTTCTGTGATTCCTGCTTCTTTTAAACCTTCTCTTAAAACTTTAACTATAGCTATATTAGAATTTATAGCTTCACTTCCGCCTCTTAATATAACTGCATTTCCTGTCTTTAAACAAAGCCCTGCAGCATCACAAGTTACGTTTGGTCTAGCTTCGTAGATTATTCCTATAACACCCATAGGAACTCTTTTTTTACCGATTTGAAGGCCGTTTTCTGCGTTCCACATCTCTATAACTTCCCCTACTGGGTCTTTTAAAGCTGCAACTTGTCTAAGCCCGTCTGCCATACCTTTAACTCTATCTTCATCTAAAGATAATCTATCTAACATAGATTTAGAAGTTCCTTTTTCTATAGCTTTATCTAAATCTTTTTTGTTCTCTTTTATTATGTCCAAAGATTTTTCTATTAATTTATCAGCCATCTTATTTAAAGCAAAATTCTTTTCAGAATTCTTTAAATTTCCTAATATATAAGATGCTTCTTTAGCTTTTTGACCTTTAATTATTAATTCGCTCAAAATTCTCTCCTCCTTATTTTTTATCTCTTATAAATAATGTTCCGATTTCTTTTCCTTCTAATACATCTCTTAAAACTTCAGGACACTCTCCGTTTGCAAGAACCATATTAACTCCAGCCTTATTTGAAACCTTAGCTGCCATAAGCTTAGTTATCATTCCGCCAGTTCCAAAGTTTGTACCAGCACCACCTGCTGCATTTTCAAGTTCCTCTGTTATTTCTAAAACTTCTTCTAAAAGTTTTGCATCATCATTTTCTCTTGGATTTTTATCATAGAATCCATCTATATCTGATAATATTATTAAAAGGTCAGCACTTATAAGTGATGCTACTATTGCTGAAAGATTATCATTATCTCCAAACTTAACTATATTTTCTATTTCATCTATAGATACTGTATCATTTTCATTTACTATAGGCACAATTCCCATCTCTAAAAGAGTTTCAAATGTATTTACAACATTCTCCCTTATATGATCGTCTTCAACTACATCTCTAGTAAGTAAAACTTGTCCGACAGTGTGGCTATACTCTCCGAAAAACTTACTATAAATATGCATAAGTTCGCATTGCCCTATAGCTGCTACAGCTTGCTTTTCTCTAATACTTTGGGGTTTTTCTTTAAGCTTTAACTTACTACTTCCAACACCTATAGCTCCAGATGTTACAAGTACTACTTCTTTTCCTGAATTCATTAAATCTGATATAACTCTAGCTAATTTCTCTATTCTACCTAAGTTTATATTTCCATTTTCATAAGTTAGTGTAGATGTTCCTACTTTAATAACTACTCTTTTTGCTGATTTGATTTCATTTCTATTGCTCATTTTTTTCGACCCCTCGATATTAAATTTATTTTAAACTGATTTTATTATATCTTTTTATTATAATCTTTTCTATTATTCTTTATAAATTTATTAGAATTTAATCTAAAGCAAAAAAATTAGAGATGATTAATAGTGAGTAACAAAGATGATTATTTTTCAATTTGCTAGCAAATATATTAGATGTTAAAACAACATTTAATAGAGAATTGATGGAATGAATGAGATTATTTGTAAAATAATAAACCTAAATAAAAATTATAAAAAAACTTCAATATTAAAAAATATAAATATTGAGATTAAACGTGGCGAAATCTATGGCCTTATTGGAGAAAATGGGGCTGGAAAAACTACATTAATTAAGATACTAACTGGTTTAATTTTTAAATCTAGCGGAAAAATAGAATTGTTCAACAAACACGATGAAAAAAATATATCACTAGCTAGAACAAAGCTTGGATCTATTATAGAAACTCCTGCTTTATATTTGGAAATGACAGCTAAACAAAATCTGGAGTTCCAAAGAATTCAAAAAGGTATTTTAGATAAAGACTGTACAGATACGCTTTTATCACTAGTCAACCTAAATGACACAAAGCATAAAAAAGCTAAAGACTTTTCTTTAGGAATGAAACAAAGATTGGGTTTAGCAATTGCTTTGCTTGGAGATCCTGAATTATTAATATTAGATGAGCCCTTAAATGGACTTGATCCAACTGGTATTAAAGACCTTCGAGAACTTTTAATTAAATTAAATAAAGAAAAAGGAATTACAATAATTATTTCAAGCCACATTCTAAGTGAACTACATAAACTTGCAACTTGTTATGGAATAATACACAAAGGTAAGCTTGTTGAAGAAATAACAGCTTTAGAATTAGATGAAAAATGTAAAAAACATTTATTTATCGAGGCTAGTAATATAGATGAGGCAATGAATATCTTAAAGAATTCATTGAATATAAAAAAAATTATCGGTTATCCAAATAATATTTTAAAAATATATGATCATATAGAAAAAGGTTCTGAGATAAATGAGTGCTTAGCTCTTAATAATATATATGCAAAAGAAATAACAATAAAAGGTGATAGCTTAGAATCTTATTTTTTAAAAAGCATCGGGGGCGAATAAATGTGTAATATCTTAAAGGCAGAATTATATAAACTTAAATATAGTAAAGAATTAAAACTTACATTATTGTTAATTATTATAATAGGAACTATCACTATATATTTCCATGGTAATCCTACAGGCCGTGAAAATCTTTTAGATGAATCTACAGCAATATTTTCATTAATATCTTGTGCGATTTTCTCTGGAATGTTTATTGGTAATGAATTTTCAAAAAGAACTATATTCCATTTAATCGTATCAGGACATAGTAGATTTTCTATTTTAATTAGTAAATTTTTATCATATTTAATAGGGTGTTTAATAATAATAATTTTTAATATTATTATTAACGGTGGAATCTATACAATTTTTTATGGATGGGGAGTTCCTTTTGACAACTCTGAACTAACATTTACTATAATATATATACTAATTAATATATTATTTTCATTATGTATTGCTAGTATAACATTCCTTGTACCTATTATTATAAGGGATGGAACTATTGCAACAGTAATTTCGACTTTTATAATGGGGCTATTCCTCACATTATCACAAACATTTTGGTTGAATACAGTATTAGATATATCTAATGGTGTTAAAGAACTCCAAACTGTAATTACAGCAGGAATTATAATGATAATTCCAATTGTCATTATATCACTAGGAAAATTATTATTTGAAACGCAAGATATAAAGTAATCAAGAGCTCTATAAATATAAATTCAAAAAGCTGATTTCGAAATTGTTTCGGAATCAGCTTTATTAACATAAATCTTATATCTTTTTATTATAATCTTTTCTATTATTCTTTATAAATTTATTAGAATTTAATCTAAAGAAAAAAATTAGAGATGATAAACTGTTACCACCTCTAATTTATTAATATAAACTATTTATAACCTATATTATTGTTATTATAAAAAAATAAGTTATCATACAAAAAACACATATCAAAGCATAAGTCTTTTCTTTTTTTAAATTACTCGTATCTACAGAACAATCAAAATCTTCATCTACTTTTTCAAAATCATCTTTCATGTTTAAATAAAAATACCTTTTAAAGTCATTTTCATCATCTTCATTTTTAAATACTGTTTTAGGTATTAAAACTATATTATTAAAATCTTTCATACATGTCCTATTTCTAGGTGCCTTTAAAAAATATAAATTATTATATTCTTTTATATTTTCAATTTTAATCTTATTTTTAATTTTAAAATTTAAAATTTTTGTATATATTATAATATTTTCATCATCATAATATATAGATCTCTTATAAAATTTTAGACTTGCAAGTACTCTTAATGATGAACACATTCCTTTTAAAGTACAACTCGCCTTAAAAATAATTATCGGCATAATTATTATGCACATACTAAAAATAATCAGCATTAAATCCATACTCTTAGGCGTAATAAACATAGCCATAATTATTAATAAAGCGATAATTGATAATATGGCTAGACAAAATTTCATCACACATCTAAGCACTTTAAAAAATTTAGTATTGTAATTCATTTCACAATTCATTAAAACATCTTTGCATGATATATCATAATGTATTTCTTTCATATACTCTCTCCTATTTTAAAACCCTATGCCCAAAGAACCAATAAAAAGAACCATAGCAATTGTTGCTATAATATTATACGTAGCGAATTTAACTATTGGATTTTTTATAAATTCAGTTATATTAAATCCAGCATTTGCACATATTGTATTTATTTTTTCTAATGTTGCATCACTTACTTTATCAATATTATCTTGTATATATTTTACCATTTCATTAATTCCAAACCCATCAGCATCAACACTAATAACCTGTTTGTAATCTATTCCCTCTATAGCATTTATTAAATTATTTACTATATCTGTATACCATTTTTGTTCCATACCTTTTATTATAACCGGTGTACCAAATTTATTTTTTACATCTACAGGCTGATCAGTAATCATACCCAATATTGCTACATTTAATACATATACTATAAGATTTGATTTAGTTGTATATCTGCTTGTATCACCATTATTGTACTTAATATTAATTGTATGGGTTAACCTTACATCAGAACCATCTTTTATTTTAGTTATTGATTCAAATTCAATATTAAAACTAAATGGATTGAAGGAATCTACTGAATAATTTATAGCTATAACTCCATTATCGTATAATACCATACTCATAGATTTTGCCATAGGTGTTAAAAATTTATTTTTTAATTCTTCAACATCAATTACCTGAAATTTTCCCGCTGCCTTATCTTTAGATATCTCAAGGTCAACACCAGATTTACTGAAAATTAATTTACTACTTCCTGACCCAATAGTCCCAGATTCAGATACTTTATAAGTTAATATAAGAGGCCCACAATATAATGTGTCTTCTAATAAATCATGTTCAAATTTGACTCCTAGTAGCTGATTAATTTTACTCCTATTTGCATAATATATTAAATCAGATTCTTCTTGTGTACTATCTACTCCTAAGTCTCTTCCTGAACATATATCCTTATCAATTTCTATTCGCCCATTTCCTTCACCAACAGATATAGTTGTTATTTGATCAAATGCCCAATCTTTAGGTAACGGGAATCCTAAATTTCCACTAAACCCACTAGACATATCACAGACAAAGCTACTACAAGAATATCCTTTCGTTGAAACAATTGAGCATATATGTCTAGGTGCATATATGCCTATTCTATAATTTCTTTGATTATTTATATCAAATCTATTTTTAATTGCTTCAAAATACGGTAATATATTCTCCGTTATATTAGATCCATAAGCATCATAATCTACAGCAAAATAGATAATTGTTCTATCACCAAACTTTAATTCTTTGGCCGCATTGATTGCGTCAATTGCATCTTTCATCCCCTGTTTTGCTGTAAAATATGAGTTTTTATTTCCTCCTATTTCAAATATAGGAAATACTCTCAATCCATTTTTAAATATTACATTCATTTCATTATAAGTTAATTTATACTTTCCAGTCAAATATCTTCCAACAACCTTATATCCATTATTCTTAAGAGATTTTGCTCTTTCGTCTGTTATACTCTGTGCACAATCGCAAGCAGTCCCTTTTCTATTTTTATCACCAGTACTTACTAACAATGATGCCCATACTTGTTTTCCTGCATACCCATCTGCACCTAATGAACAGAATTTTTGGAAGTCTTTTATTGCATTAGATAGTCCCACTCCAAATAATCCATCAAATCCATTCGGATCAAATCCATTAACATAAAGTGCATATTGTAAAAGTAAAACAAACCTTTTATTTGACTTAGATCCTGGAATAGTTGGACATAATTTCATTGTATCATTTCCCCATATTCCATCTGCTCCAACCCCTTCTTCAAGTTGCAATGCTTTTATCAACGCTCTATTTGTTTCCCTAGAATAAACTCCATTGCAAGGTATTAAACCTATCACCTTATTGTAATCTCTATTTAAATTTTGCTGTATTTTTCTAATTTTTTCATCTCCTGATCTCGCTAATACAAAACCATCCATAGTTGATAATAAAGCTTTAAATATAATAGGCGTTGCATCACTTGTATTATCAGAAAGTCCACAATCTTTTTTTAATTTCACTACTCCATCCGATGTTCTTAATGTAAATAATCCATCTATTTCATCTCCATCATATCCCTTACAATACAACCCACATTGTAATATTCCTATTATATTTTTGTTTCTACTATCTTTATTTATAGTTGGGCACTTACTTAATGTCCCCGGTCCCCATAAACCATCAGGATTTAAACCTAATTCTATTTGTAATGCTTTAGTTAATGCATTTATAGTTCCCCATCCTGTTACTCCATCTTCATCCACTTTAATTTTACCTTCATAATTTTTATTTAACCACTTTTGTGCAGCTTGCACCATTTTATCCATTTTCATCTCTCCTTTTTTTTGATTTTCATAAATAATTACCTTTAAAACCACTTATTTGTAACCCCAAAAAAGTTAACAATATATAAAATTACAAAAAATAGTTCATAAACTTATGAACTATTTTTTGTAATTATTAAAGGTTATTACAATAACTGTTAATTTTGATTTATAAATATTTTTTTTGCTATTTTAGTTGTTATAATAAAATCATAAAAGGAAGAAATGAAAGGAATGATTTATATGAGTAAAATAGGAAATGATATCAAAAAAGCAGAACATGAATTCAAATTAGATGAGGAAGCTAAAAAATTAGAAAAACAAAATGAACATAAACATTCACCAAAAGTAGAAGCTCTAAAAGATGAAATAGAAAATAAAGCAAAAGTTGATTTACATGTAACTGATGAAAACAGTAAAGCTTGGAAAGAAGATGAAAAAGCTGCTGAAAAATTAGGTAAAAAAATCAATGAAGAATTAGATAAAGAAGAAAAAGAAGCAGAAAAAGACGAAAAAGAATATGCTAAAAAATTAGAAAAACAAATGGAAGATGAAATGAAAACTTCAAAATAATTTTTGCATCCCCTGACTATTATATTAAAATTATTTATCCCCTAAATGTTTTTAATATAATAGTCCTTTTTTATATAAAAACTCCCAATTAGTAAAACTAATCGGGAGTTCTTTTTTTTAATAAAATTATTTTTCTTGGTAGTTGTTTATAGTACATTCTAAATCTTTTATTGTATTACAAACAGAATCTAATGATTTTTGAATCATTTCTTTGTTACTTGCTTTTTCTACAGTACTTACCGCTTGCTCTAAGTCTGCTTTAGCCTCTTTTAAATCTGATAATGAACATTCTACGTTTTGTATAGCATTTTTTTTCATTTCAAACACTCTCCTTATTAATTAATTTACACTAATAGTATCTGCTTAATTAATTTATTAATACGTGTAATCATTCGGAAGGTTTTCCATTTTATAATGCAAATATGTATTTTTATGCATTTATAAAATATTTTATTCATAAATTAATGGATTTTATTAAAAAATACTAGCTTTTTATGTCATTTTATATTAAGATTAATATAAGCATTATGTATATATATGAATTTAATTTGCATAAATAATCACGATAAAGGGGAGAGAATTATGGAAAGCACCACGACTAAAAATATTTCAATCAAATTATTAAAAGCAAAATATGGAGAAATTTCATTTTTAAAATTTTTACTACCATCTTTAATAGGTATCTTTTTATTTATGATTCCTATAAACGTAAATGGTGAAATAACTATTCCTATAGCTGTTTTATCTAAAAACTTTTTAAATCTTTTAGGCGATAATCTTTTAACTTTTGCACTTATTTTAATTTCAATATCTTCTTTAGGAAGCTTAATCGTAAAGATATTAAGAATAGCAAAGATAGATACTGCTAGTAGATTTGAATTTTTTAATCGTCTTTTCGATGTTACTCCTTTTTGGTTTGTTTTAAGAATAATTGGTACTGTATTTGTAATCTGTGCATACTTTGAAATTGGTCCTGAATTTATATGGTCTAAAAATACTGCAGGCTTAGTTTTAAATGACCTTTTACCTAGCTTAATTTCAGTATTTTTATTTGCAGGATTTTTATTACCTTTACTTTTAGATTTTGGTTTATTAGAATTCGTAGGCGCACTTCTTACTAAAGTTATGAGACCTATTTTTAATTTACCTGGTCGTTCTTCAATAGATTGTATAGCATCTTGGCTTGGAGATGGAAGTATCGGTATATTACTTACTTCAAAGCAATATGAACAAGGTTTTTATTCTAAAAGAGAAGCTGCTGTTATCGGAACTACTTTTTCAGCTGTTTCAATTACATTTAGTTTAATAGTTTTAACTAACGTAGGCCTTGCACATTTATTCGTTCCATTTTACTTAACAGTAACTTTTGCAGGTATAGTAGCTGCTATAATAATCCCTAGAATACCACCACTATCAAGAAAACCTGATACTTACTATAACGATCAAGAAACTAAAAATCTTGAAGTTATACCAGAAGGTTATACACCATTTTCATTTGGATTAGAAAACGCTCTTAAAAAAGCAAATTCTAATACTCATCCAAAGCAATTTGTAATAGCAGGTATTAAAAATGTTTTAGATATGTGGATCGGAGTTTTAGCAATAGTTATGGCTATGGGAGGCTTAGCACTTATAATTTCTGAATACACTAGCGTATTCCAAATGCTTGGTGCACCATTTATACCACTACTTAATTTATTACAAGTCCCTGAGGCTGCTGCTGCATCTCAAACACTTGTAATAGGCTTTGCTGATATGTTCTTACCTTCAGTTATGGCAGTTAACATAGCAAGTGATATGACTAGATTTATAATAGCTGCAGTTTCTGTAACTCAACTTATATACATGTCAGAAGTTGGTGGGCTTTTACTTGGTTCTAAGATACCAATAAACATTAAGGATTTAATAATACTGTTTATAGAAAGAACTTTAGTTACTTTACCAGTGATAGTTTTACTAGCAAATTTAATTTTTTAAATAATATTTATATAGTTATTCCACTAATTAACTTTACAGCTTATAAATAAACTTACACTTCAATTTCAATAAAAAATCTTTACATTAAATTTACTATTAATTTTAAAAACATTTAGTTGATTTTCAATCTATAAATTATAGATTTTTTAAGTTTTCTGAATAAAGTCTATTAATCATATGTATAAATTAGTAATTTCAAAAGTATATATAATAATTAAAGTGTAATACACTTACTGTCTATTATGCAGTAGTATATTACACTTTAAAATAAAGATATTCTACATTTTTTCATAAGTCTTTTACTTATATATATATTACCAAAATCCTTTTAAGGACATCTATACTTGCACCATGCATCCCAAGTTCCATCTCCCGCTAATCCATCTATACTGCTATGGTAAAATCCAGCATTTTTCAATATTCTTTGCCAATATCTAACCCTTTCGCACAGTTTATTCCAAGTTGCATTTCCAACTATTCCGTCATCATTCAAATTATACTTTCTTTGAAATCTTTTTGTTGTTATATACGTATTATAACCAAAAATCCCATCATGTATTAAACCAGCATCTTCCTCCATATTTAAACCTATTTGAAGGAATTTTACATAAACTCCCTTAGATCCTTTTTTTAATAACATTTTGCTCTCTCCTTTTAATTTTATTTTCACCACTTAATACGAATTTTGTTTTATTTTTATAAACTAAACAATTATTTTTTCTTTTATTTTTTCAATGCCCAAATCAACTTTATTAATTAAATCCATTTTTTCTGTTAATTCGTTGATAAGATTAATATAATTTTTTTCTCTTTCTTCTTGTTTTGAATCTCTTTTCTCCTGAACTTTAAGTATATATATAATCAAAAATATACTTAAAACAGCCCAAATACCCTGAGACATTGCAACTTTCATCACTTCACTCTCCATATTTCCACCTCCTAATTAATTATTTTCTTATATTTAAACTTTAATTTTTCTAAAGCTTCATTCTTCACTCTATTTACGAATTGCCTAGATAAATTCAAATCTTTTGCTATCTCTATTATGCTATCTCTATCTTTATAAAATTTTTCTATTATATATTTTTCTCTTTTATTTAAATCTTTTATTATGTTATTAAATTCTAATTCACTTTGTAATGCTATAGAGTTATTGATTGTATTTCCCTCGATATTTAATACTTCTGTATTATATGATATAATCTCATTTTCTCTATATCTAATTTTTATCATATCAATTGCCTTATTTTCAAAACATCTTTTCAAGTAATTTTTTATATGTTTATCATCATTAAATCTTTCTATATTTAATTTTTTTAAAAGTTCTGGTAATAAGCATAATATAACTTCTTCAATTTCTTCATCATTGAACCTATATTTTAAGAATTTAAATAATTCCTCTAATTCCTCAAATATAACTTCAAACGCTTCTTTTTCTCCCTCTTGATATTTTTTAAGATATGTAATTAAATTCATGAAAAATCCCCCTTTATGTAATAAACTACATAAATTGATTACTTATAAATTCATTATTTTGTAATCAAACTTTCCACAAATTTACTTTTTATTGAATTTTTTAACTAATTGTTCATATTGTGATCATTTATACTTCCCATAGTTTATTGTTTCGATATATTGCAACATAATCCAACATACAAATTGTTTCCTTTATATTTAAATTGTTAATTTATTATTATTTGAAATACTTTTTATAATTTTACATTTTGTGTATTTTCTTTTAATATATTTATGAATTATAAATATATGGAGGACTGAAATGAAGAAAATTATATTATCAACACTAATTATCGGATCACTTACAACTACTATGGTATTACCTAGTACAATTGCTAATGCAGCTGAATCAGGTACAACTTTAAATTCAGTTGCTGAATCTCAATTTATCAAATTTTCACCAAGCTCATCATCAATAAATGATATAGGCAATAGAACTCCTTTAAAGCAAATAAGCAATACAGTTTACGAAGCTTCTATTGTAGGTAAAACAGATACTGGTCAAGAGGAAGGAGTTGGAACTGTATTAATAAAAAATACTATAACTAATTCATATTCTGAATTTAGATTCCAATCAAACAATCCTAATTATCAATACTCACCTTTAAAAATAACATGTGGTACTGATGATACAGTATACATAATTGTTGGTGGTGCATTTGGAACACTAAACTATGGAGGTTCTTTATATTCTCTTAATTTAAAAACAGGTCAAACTAAATTAGTAGCAGAAAAATCTTATGGGGAACAAATTGTTGATGCTAAAATAAAAAATGATAAATTAAATCTTGAAATTTATAAATTTGATGATAATTTTATGAATTATACTATATATAACAAATCAATTAATTTATAAAAGTATTATTTTATTACACAATTTAATATATAAGTTATAATAAAAGCAATTCCTTTACTTTCTTAAGGAATTGCTTTTATGTTATAATTTTCCTAAAAACAACTTATATTGGTGGTGATTTTTTGCTTAAAAAAATTTTTAATAAAGAAAAGACTTGTCCTAAATGTAATAAGGAATTTAATATGAATGATGTCTCTATGAGAAGAGTTACTAAATGTCCAAACTGTAATACCCCTCTTATAGCAACTTTATATAGTACTTTTGTTACGGGAATTTATATGGTTGTTATCTATGGAATATCTCAAATTTTAGATATGTATGGAATAGTTACTTTTTATATTCCTTTTATATTACTTGCAGCTATAGGCTTATTTTTAATTGAACCTTTAAGTATGAAGTATAAAATAAAAGATTAATTTTAAATATAATATATAAAAAAAGTTATACCACTTATTTTGTGGTATAACTTTTTTTATTTTATCTTTAATTTTCTATATCTATTAAAAGCAGCCATTATCTCAAACCTTCTAGGCATAGAAAGGTTTCCTACTCCACCTTTTGTAGTGTTTATAGATATAAGCCCTTTCTTTTCTATTTGTTTAATTAGTTTATCAGTAACTTCTATTAAAGTTTTATTGTTATCAATTATGTTTTCTTCTGCAAACTTAATTAAATTTCCTATAGCTGTAACTTGCTCTCTATCTACTATTTGCTCAACTGACCTTAAGTCTATATCTTCTCTGTTTATACTTAATCCGTCTTTTCCAAGAGTCTTTATTTTAATTCCTTTTGGTCCTTTTTCTACTGAACCTTTTAATATTTTTCTCTCGAAATTTATATTAATTTTAATATCTTTTCCTTCTATTCTTTTAAGAATAAGACCTGTTGAAAGTTCTTTTGCTTTCTCTGTAACATTTTTAGGTTCGTATGCATCCATTTGAATTACAGTATCTGCAATATCAAAGTAATCTCCTGAACTTCCAACTACTAATATAGTAGATATATCTTTCTTTTCATATATGCTTTTAACTAATTCTATAAAAGGAGTTATAGGTTCCTCTTCTTTAGAAACTAATCTTTGCATAACATCGTCTCTTATCATAAAGTTAGTTGCAGATGTATCCTCGTCTATAAGTAATAATTTAGTCTTAGACTCTATAGCTTCAACTATATTTGCAGCTTGAGATGTGCTTCCACTAGCGTTTTCACTAGTAAATTTCACTGTGTCTTTACCGTTTGGAAGATTACTTATAAATAATGATATATCATCTTTAGTTATAGCTCTACCGTCTTCTGCTCTAACTTTAACAGCATCATCATTAGATATAACATATTCTCTTCCATCACCTTCTATATGGTTGTATACTCCAAGTTCTAAAGCGTTTAAAAGAGTTGATTTTCCGTGGTATCCTCCACCAACTATTATAGTTATACCTTTTTTTATTCCCATCCCCTTAATTTCACCTTTGTTTGGTAAATTTAAAGTTACTTCTAAATTTTTAGGTGATTTGAATCTTTTAGCTTCTTTTAGAGGCTTTTCTGAAACTCCACTCTCCCTAGGAAGTATTGATCCATTAGCTACAAAAGCTACTAAATCCAGTTTCTTTAATTCTTTTCTTATAAACTCTTGATCTACAACAAGCTTTACTCTGTTTGTAAGCTTATCTTTATCTATATTGTTATAAATCAAGCTGTTTTCAACTATTTTAGGTAAAAACTCATAAAGTATTTTTTCTAATTCTTTTGCTAAAACACTTCTGCCTCTAGCTGGAAAGCCAACTTCAAATCTAGCTTCTAACTTTTCTTTATCTATAGTTACAGCCGTTCTATCTAAAATCTCTTGAGTACATCTACTTATATTAATTATTCCACTTTTTCCAGAACCACTTACTCTTCCTGCATACTTATTTATATTTTTATTAAATGTTCTTGTTAAAAAATCACAAACAGCAATTCTTTTGTTATTTGTATCGAAAAGTTCTTCTGGTATTTTATTAAAATTAGAATTAAGGCTTACTCTTATTCTTGATGGTGCTGCAAAGGGGTCACCTTGTACGTGGTCTATATGAAGAACATAATTTGAGAATTTATAATCCCCCTCAAGGCTTTTATACGCTTTATATCCTCTTCCATCTATCTTGTAGAGTTCTCTTTTTAAATCATCTAAATCTTTCATTTGATACTCTCCCTTTTATGTTATTTTTTAAAATACTCATCTATAAGTTTTTCACTCATTCTTTTATACATATTGCTCATATTTATCATAGACAAAAGAAGTAATAATTTCTTTTCATACTCTTCATTTATCTTTTCTGAATCGTTTATTCTATTTATTATCTTATCTAAACTAGATTTTAATTCTTTTAAATCCTCTTCTGACCCTTTTAAATATTCTTTATATAATTCTCTTAAAAGTATCTCTTCTTCTGTTTCATTTTTTTCTACTATTTCGTTTAATGCTTCTTTTATATCACCTATAGATAACCCAGTTTTTAAATTATATATAAGGCTTATAAGTATAAGATGCTCTTTTGAATACTTATTATTTTTTATAGGAATAAGAAGTTTTCCCTTAGCGTAATTATTTATCATAGTCTTTGTAAGCACTTTATCGTCTTCATTTCTTTTAGTGCTATCAAATTTATTTTCAAATAATTGAATAATTTGATCCATATATAAATCAATCTCTGGAATCTCGTCTAGAGTGATGTTTTTATCTAATTCTAACTGGTCTAAATAACTTAAAATCTCATTTTTATTCATAGGATCCTCCAATCTAGTTTTAAAAACTACGTGTAGTAGTATATATTTTAATAATAATAGTATTTAAGAGATATTTCAAGGTATTATAACATAAATTGGATAAACCAATCTTTTTTAGGGAATAATTAATTTTGACCTTTTTTAATATATCATCATATAATAAGACTATAAGATGTAGTTTTAAAAACTACGTACTGTTTTGGAGGTAATTCAAATGGAAAAATATTTAAGAGAACCAATTAACGGATTAACACATTTTATAGGCGCTATCCTTTCAGTATTAGCTCTTATAGCCCTGACTTTAAAATCTATATTTGATATAGGAACTGCAGTTGCTATAGTGTCTTCTATTATGTTTGGAATAAGTATGATATTACTTTATAGCGCATCAGCTACTTATCACTCAGTAATCTCAACAGACAAAGTAATAAAAAACCTTAAAAAATTAGATCACTCTATGATTTTTATCCTTATAGCAGGATCTTATGCACCTTATTGCTTGATTGCACTACATAACAAGGTCGGCTATATTCTTTTTACTGCTGTTTTATCTTTCGGTATCGCTGGAATAATCTTTAAAATGTTTTGGGTAACATGCCCTAAATGGGTTTCTAGCGTAATGTATATAGCTGTAGGTTGGTTTGCAATCTTTGCTATTTACCCTCTTTCAAAAGTATTGCCTACAGGAGGTTTTATACTTTTAGTTTTAGGAGGAATAATGTATACAATCGGAGGTGTTATTTACGCCTTAAAATCCGAAAGAATTAAAATAGGTTCTTTTGGGAACCACGAGATATTCCACATTTTCATAATGCTTGGAACTCTATGTCACTTTTTATCTGTTTTCTTTTATGTTTTATAATTTTATATATAAAGACCAACCGAAAATTTCGGTTGGTCTATTTTTTTATTTAACTATATCTACAAAAGAAACATTTATAGCTTTTTCTATATCCTTTGGATTCATCTCTATCTGAAGTCCAATTTTTCCCCCACTAAAAACTATCTTCTCTAGGTCATATCCTTCTTTTTGTATAAATGTTTTGTAGTTTTTCTTCATTCCTATAGGAGAACAACCTCCTCTTATGTAACCTGTAAATTTATTTATATCTTTCACATGAATCATCTCAACTTTTTTTTCGAGTGCTGCCTTTGCTGCTTTTTTTAAGTCTAATTCATCTAAAACAGGTATTACAAAAACATAAAGTTCTTTAGAACTCCCTATAGTAACTAATGTTTTATATACAGTTTCAGGCGCTTGCCCAGTTTTCTTTGCAACTGCTGCCCCATCTATATGACCATCTGTAGCATCGTATGTTAATGAATTGTATTCAATCTTATTTTTATCTAATATTCTCATAGCATTGGTTTTTTGAATCTTTGCCATTTTTATTCCTCCCAAAAGTTAATATACATATATTATACACCTTTTCTTGTAACTACTCTGTTACTAATAGTATCCGTTTCTTCACCTTTTAGGCTTTAGTTTATTCTATACTTCATATTATATAAAAGTATAGGAGGTTTTTAAGTGAAAAAGTTCTTATTAGTTATTTTAATTATCATCTGTACTATATTTGTAACTTATACTAAGGATTTAAATAAGGCTAAAGATATGATCGACTCAAATAAATTAAATAGCTTAATATCAAACTGCTTAAAAGAGCAGGCTAATTTATCTAATTCTTCTATACCTACTTTTGAAGAACATGTCCTTATAGGAACAAGGGCAAAAACAGATAAAATAATAGCATACGTATACGGATTTAGTATGTCTTTTAAAGTCTCTAATGATAAAGCCTATTATAATTCAGGTGGAGAATTTATTGGTACCATAACTCTTAGTAAAATTAATGATAAGTATATAATATCAAGCTATAACTTCCCAGCTTCTACAAGTGATGCAAAAGATTTATTTAAAGGAAGTTATAAATCTGAACTTAACAAAGTAGATACTAAATCTATTAAAGATAAAGTAGATGAGAAAGCAATTAATTATTTTAAGTCTAAAAAAATAGATACGTCACAAATAAAAGATAGCTAAAAAGCTATCTTTTATTTATACTTTGAACTACCTTTTTTAAATGAATAAAGAGATACTAAAACCACCCCAACCACTAAAACAAAAGTTACTGCAAGCCCACCTTCAGGTCCAAAGGCTCCTCCTGTTATTATTTCATTATCAGTTACAGTAGTAACCATAATTGAACCTCCCTCAGCTTTAAGACCGCTTACTAAAAATCCAAATATATTACCTTGTGCAAAGTTCCAAGCACTATGAAGTGCACAAACCCCTAATATACTTTTTTCTTGCAGTGCATACACTGCTGAAAATACCCCAAACAATATCAAATTTAAAATAGAAATCTTAGATACTCCAGGATTTCCTAAGTGAAGCAACCCAAAGTAAGATGACGATATTATAATTGCCAAAACTGCTCCCACCTTAACTCCAAGCTTTGGTAGCATATGTCCTCTTATCATTATTTCTTCTGATGCCCCTTGAATAACCCAAGCTATCATTGTAATTATTAAAGGAACTAAAAACTCTAAATTTAGCTTTCCCTTTATTTCAAATACTCCGTTACCAGAACCAACTATAATAACAGTAACAACTTCTATCATAAGAATCCCTATTAAAAAGCCTTTAAGGTATTTAAATATAAATCCTTTTTCTAACTTAAGTCCAAGAGAACTTATACTCCTCTTTTCAATAAACTTAACAAATAGAAAATACAGTAATATAGTTATTCCTGTCGAAGTTATTAAATTAATCTGAAATGCGTACTTTATAATTTCAGGAACAAAACTTGCAGCTATTGCAAAAATATAAAATGCACCTGAAAGTAATATTCCAGATAGAAACATTATTATTATAGGTAAAAATATTATCAAAAATATATTTGTTTTTTTACCTTTTCTAGCTTCACTAAATAGTCCTTCTGTATTATCTAAAATACTTTTTATAAATAACCCCCTCATTTAACCCTCCATCTACAAAAACTCTATATTTAAATCTATTTTATTAAGTTAACTTTTATAACAAATTTCTATATACATAACATTATTTTTAACTGTTTTTTTGAAACAGGCATTTTTTCGAGTTATATGTTATAATATGCAGATGAATATATTATGAAATGAGGTAGAATAAGATTGATTACTGTATCAAATGTTAGTTTAAGATATGGTGGACGTAAACTTTTCGAAGATGTTAATTTAAAGTTTACTCCAGGAAACTGCTACGGCGTAATTGGTGCTAATGGTGCTGGAAAAAGTACATTCCTTAAGATACTTTCAGGAGAAGTTGAACCAAACACTGGAGATGTATCTATAGCTCCAAATACTAGAATGTCTGTTTTAAAACAAGACCACTTTGAATATGATGAGTTTGAGGTACTTCAAACTGTTATTATGGGTAACGCTAGATTATATCAAATCATGCAAGAAAAAGATGCCCTATATGCAAAACCTGATTTCTCAGATGAAGATGGAATAAAAGCTTCAGAACTTGAAGGTGAGTTCGCTGATATGAATGGATGGGAAGCAGAATCAGAAGCTTCATCATTACTACAAGGACTTGGAATTGGTACTGAATTACACTTTAAAAATGTTTCTGAATTAACAGGTGCAGAGAAGGTTAAAGTACTTTTAGCTCAAGCCTTATTCGGTAACCCAGGTATTCTTATCCTTGATGAGCCTACAAACCACTTAGATATAAAATCTATAAACTGGCTTGAAGAGTTCTTAATTAACTTTGAAGGAACTGTTATCGTAGTATCACATGATAGACACTTCTTAAACAAAGTTTGTACTAATATTGCTGACGTTGATTTTGGAAAGATCAAAATCTATGTTGGTAACTATGACTTCTGGTATGAGTCAAGTCAATTAGCTCTTCAAATGGCTAAAGATCAAAACAAGAAAAAAGAAGAGAAAATTAAAGAACTTCAAGACTTTATCGCAAGATTTAGTGCTAACGCTTCTAAATCTAAGCAAGCTACATCAAGAAAGAAACTTTTAGACAAAATAACTTTAGACGACATTCAACCTTCAACTAGAAGATATCCTTTCGTTGGTTTCAAACCTGAAAGAGAAGTTGGTAACGACATACTAGTTGTTGAAGGTTTAAATAAAACTATTGACGGAGAAGTTGTACTTAAAGATATAAACTTCAGAGTTAATAAAGAAGATAAAATAGCTTTAGTTGGTTCAAACGAAAGAGCTATAACATCATTATTTAAAATATTAAACAACGAAATGGAAGCAGATTCAGGAGATTTTAAATGGGGTGTAACTATAACAACTTCTTACTACCATAAAGATAACTCAGAATTCTTTAACGACTGTAACCTTTCATTAGTTGATTGGCTTAGACAATACTCAGAAGAGAAGTCAGAAAGTTACATAAGAGGTTTCCTTGGAAGAATGTTATTCTCAGGAGAGGAAGCACTTAAAGAAGCTTCTGTACTTTCAGGAGGAGAAAAGGTTAGATGTATGCTTTCAAGAATGATGCTTTCAAACGCTAATGTTCTTATGTTAGACCAACCTACTAACCACTTAGACTTAGAATCAATAACTGCCGTAAATAATGGTCTTAAAGACTTTAATAGCGTAGTGTTATTTTCTTCTCACGACCACGAGTTTATCCAAACTGTGGCAAATAGAATTATAGAAATTAAAGAAGATGGAACTATAATAGATAAACAAATGTCTTATGACGAATACTTAGAAACTAAGTAATTAAAAATCCCTAGGCTTTATTAGCCTAGGGATTTTTTTATTTTTTAAATAATTTTTTTATTGTCTTTTTATGTGATTTTGTTGTGTCATCTTCACTATCTTTTTTGTATTTGTTTATATATAGTAAAGCTGAAACAATTATTAAAATGAAGAATAATCCAAAGACTCCTATAAGTCCTTTTGTTAAAGTGCTTGCTTCTTTGAATTTATCAAAGACAGGTTTTGTATCTTTTTCTTCTTTCATCTTAAAGTTTTTAACATTACCATAAGAATCTATAATAGCTGAGTCACCATTTAATTTATATACCTTATCTGTTGATATATATTCTAGTGAATCTTTTAAAATATTTTCGTTTGGAGCTGTCATAACAAGCATTCCTCTTTGTGAGTTAAATGGTGAAACATCTAATTGGAATGTTGAAATTTCTTTACTGTATGGGTCTGTTAAAAATTCTTTTGCATTTGAATCAAATGCAGTAAAGTTATCTTTGTATTTAAACCATAAGTTATTATTTATCTCTTTAATAAACTCATTGTTTTTTGGAGTTCCGTAGACTATTATATTTTTATCATTTTTTAAATCCCCTACGTTATCTCCAGATGCTACAGTTAAACTTCCTCTGTTGTAGTGAACATCATTTCCTATATATGAGAACATATCTCCTAACGCAGTTAAATCACTTGAATTAATATCTTTTGGAACTACTAATAAAAGATCATTTAAATTATTATCTTTTATAAATGGACTAGGGTATTGTTTAAAGTAATAATTTGTATTGTCTGCTGTTGGAATATAAATATATGAATCTCCAGTTACGTAAGCCCAAGGCGTTTCTTCTTGCCTTTTTTCACACCAAGTGTTTTTCATCTCTAAGTCAAATGCAACTTCTATATCAAGGTAACTTGTATCTTTAATATCGTTTGGTATGTTAAATACTACTGAGTCTCCATTTGCCTTATCTTGCGTAAGCTTCTTACTTCCTATAGGAACTTTGTTTATATAAACAGTTACTAACGATCTATCAAAATCAAGATTCTCTGCATATCTAAAGTTTAATGAAACTTGCCCTCCAACTGCTAATATTTTATTTTTAGGTATAGAATAACCTAAATTAACGCTTCTTCTAAAAGGTCCTTTTAAAAGGATGTTATCTCCTGCAAGTTTGCTAAACTTAACTTTATCTATGTCTTTATCTAATTTATCTAATTCATCTACATTTTCTGTTACCTTGTATTCGCTTATATTTAGCTGCTTTACTATACTTTCGTTCATCAAAGTCCTAACTGCCTTTTCTAAGTATTTATCGTTTTTTGCAGTTATTATAAGAACTTTAGTATTATCAGTTTTTGTGTAAGGCGAATCTATAAGCTTTAGTATTCCCTCATTATCTGAAATAGCTTTTCCCCCATTAACTTCTTTTTTAAGTTCCTTTGGAAGATTCTCATAAAGACCTACAAAAATAGTATTTTTATTTTTTGACATATCACTATATTTAGATATTGTCCCGTTGTATTTTTGATCTTTTATAAGTCCTCCAAGATGAGTATTTAACATAAGTGAATCTGATATTTCACTATTTTCATTTTTGTCTGGTATTACTATTTGATTGTTACTTTTCTTCTCATCTGAAACCTCAATAAAAGGGTATGGGAAGTTAGATATCATATTATCTGCTCTTAATTTATTAAAATTAACTACTACTTTTGTATTTTTATTTATAGTTAACCAATTTGCATTATTTACATCATCAACGCAAGGTAAATCTGAAATTCTAGAATAGGATTCAACCTTTATTTCATTACTACCTACAGTTATTAATTTTTTTGGTATAGTTAATTTTATAGTTTGAGTTGTAGTATCTTTTTTATATTTAACTTCTTGAGATTTAAATGGAATTCCATTCACTGAAAAAGTTAAATATGCTTTAGCGTTTTTATCTAATATTTGATTTATACTGTAGTTAAACTCAAGTTCTGCAGAGTTTACTCTCCAAAAATTTTCTCTATCGGTATTAAAAAACCAACTATGCGATGAAAATACACCTCTAAATACTACATCACTTCCTAGAGGATATGTTTTTTGACCTGTTTGTTTTGTTACGTTTTTAGGGTTAATAATTGCATCTGCTTCTTTATATCCAAAACTTATAATTCCTATCGTGAATATAAATAAAGCTATAATAAATTTAAAAATTTTATTCCTTTTTCTTATCATAGGATTTCCTCCCTTCTAAAATCTTTCTGTTTTATACCATTTTACTTCTCTCTTTAATAATGTGAATTTTATATATCTATAAAATCCTAAAATAGCTACAACTGCCCAAAGCTTGCAATAAAAAAAGTACATTAAAAAGATTATAAAAGTATTTTTGATTGTTAATTCACCTTTTTCTGTAGATATAGCAACCATTATTGAAAGAATAAATACTAAAATTGCTAAAATCCAAAAGAAAAGACTATATCCGCTTAAGTGTAGGGTAATTAAACTAAGACCTCCTAATATAAATAATCCATCAGAGATTATACTAGCTGATAAAAATAAGAAGTAAATCATAGAGTAATATAAAATATCAAACCTTGTTACTCCTGCATCTTTTCTAAATAGATATTTGAAGTTCTTAATTACTACATATGTGTTCCCTTCAGCCCACCTTGTTCTTTGCTTTATCCATACTTTAAGGGTTTGTGGCTCTTGTTCCCAAGTTACTGCCTTTGGCATAAATTTTATTTTATATCCCATTCTATATATTCTAAAGCTAAGTTCTGTATCTTCTGTGACGGCTTTAGTATCCCATCCACCTATTTCTTCTATAATATTTCTTCTCATTATAAAATTAGTTCCTGGAATGGTGCAAAGATTTAAAAACTGCCACCTTCCGGCTTGAGCCATCCATTGAAATGTTAAAGTTTCTATATTTATAAATTTAGTTAATAAGTTTTTTCTTTTATTTCTACATCTGAATTTCCCTATAACAGCCCCTAAGCTATCATCCTCTTGTAGAGTTTGAACTAGGTATTTAAGTGCTGATTTTTCTGGAGTATTATCCGCATCATAAATTGCGATATATTCCCCTTTACTCTCTTTAAATCCGATATTTAATGCTGTTGATTTTCCTTTTCCCCCAGTTATACTATCTGTACTTATAACTATTAAATTTTTATCTGGTTTTTCTTTTTGAATATTAGTTAATATTTCATGAGAATTATCACTTGAGTTATCATTTATAACTATTACTTAATATCTATCACTCGGGTAATCAAAATCTAATAATGCCTCTACAGTTTTTCTTATTACTTTTGATTCGTTGTGAGCTGGTACCATTATAGTTACAAAAGGATATTCATCTAATTCTTCTTTTAATTTTAGTTTTTCTATCTTTGTATAATAAACATATCCTCCTATAACTAAAAGCACATTTATAAATATGATTATCCAAATCACTATTAATGAATAAATAGCTAAATAATCAAAAATATTCATTATCATTCTCCTTATTTAAAGTACTTCTTCCTATCAATCTTTCTACTTAATATCGCTATAATTATAAAAATACTACAAGCTGCTATTGCAAACATAATTACAACTTTACTAAACTTACTAATATCAATTCCTTTATCTTCGTTTTTATTTTCTGTATTATTTACCTTATTTTTAAACTCTTCGCTATTTATAAATCTAGTTTGAGTTACATCACTTCCATTTAAATAAATTCCAAGTTCACTTGATTTAATTTCTTTATCGTCTATTTTTATATTTGTTTTTAAATCCTCAGGATTTTTAAAATCAATACTATCTGAAACATTCTTTATATCTTTTATAAACTCTTTATTATCTAAATTAGCTTTAATAGAAACTGCAAAATCACTGCCCCTCTTTAAATCTTCTATATTTTTGTCTTTTGAATAGTTAAAATAAGTCACTATATTTTCTATTTTCGGATCATTAAATTCATTTATATCTAAAGACGATTTCTCATCATTTTTAATAAACAATGTATTACTTGATTCTAAAAACTCTTTCAACTTTCCATTATAAATTAACCAGTCTGGAATAGCTAATGCTATGGGATAAACCTTATAGTCAACTAATTTGCTATACCCAGCACTAATAGAATCTATTAATTCCTTTGATGTAACTTTGTCTTTTAACTCTATATAAGGTGTATCTAATATAATAAATCCACCTTTAGCTTGAGCATATCTTAATACTTCAGTGAATTTTCCCATAGAAGGTAGTTCCGTATTTAAATAAATAGGTCTTACATCTAAAATAAATGGAATACCTCTATTATTTAAAAAATCTATCTTTTCTACTAAAGAATTTAAATCCATAAAAGCATCTACATCGTCTAAAACTAAAAACTTTTCTTTATCTAAAGAATCATTACCTTTTATATAGGTAATGATTTTGTTTTCTGAACTTATTTTACTATTTAGAAAATTATCTAAACTTATATTAAGTCCATTAACTTTTTGACCTATCCCTATCTGTTTTCCTTTATATTTAGTTAAGTCAGACTTTAGAGTTTTTCCTATATCATCTCTGTTGTTGTTTAGGATTATTATATTTTTATATTTGAATATATCTCCATCTTTATAAAACTTGTAATTTTTAAAAGTTACTTCATCACTTGCTTTCATAGCTATTATATTAACTTCATTTAATATATCTTCGTCTATTCCATACCTATTGTAAGTATCAAATAAAATTAATGTACTCTCACCCTTTTCTACTGCATAAACAGGTTTGAAACTAAATATTATTGCAAAAAGGCAAAAAATCATAAGAATTTTTTTCTTTTTAAACATCATATTCTAATTGAGACTCCGCACGTTCTAAAAATTCTAAAGTATTTTTTATTTCAGGGTTCCACTCTAAAAATCCTGTTTGCAATTCTAGTTTTACAAGCCTTCCTGTTACTTTACTTTCACTTATTGCAATTTCATCTATTCTTTTCTTTATTCTGTTTTTTACTACTTTTGCACCTTCGTTATTTGTAATTAAAATAAAAGCAAATGAATCTTCATTTAAGATATATTTCCTGTCTTCATCTCTTAATAATTCTTCTATTGCTGAAGTAATTTCTTTCATAACATTTCTATACTCGTCTTTACCTAAAATATTTTTTATATTTTCACTATACTTTAATTTAGTTATCATCAAAGATAAAGGTAGTTCCTTATGCCTTTTTGTCATGCTAATATAAATAGGCATCTCATTCATAAATGATTTTAAGTTTCTAAGGTTAGTGTCTTCGTCTATCATAACTAAGTTTTTATTTTTAATATCTAAGTCTTTTACTTTCTATTGTAATTTGTTTATATTAACTGACAAAATAGATGTAACTAATGCCGCTATAAAAATAAATGCAAGCCAAAAGTAAGTATTAAAATCTATCTCTATCCCGTGAATTATATATTGGTATAATTTAAAAGTTATATAACCAAAATCTACTACTAATACAGTTAATAATGCAAAAGTTACATTTGTATAATAACTAACTATAGTTACCATCATTGCTACTAGAAACAAAGTATAGTTTTCATATCCTTGTTTAAAATTTAAAATACTAAAGCTAAGTCCAAGTGCAAAGAAAAATGCAATAAGTGTTGTTATACTAAGGTCTACTTTTTTTCTTATATCTAAAGAATTCACTTATTTCGCCTCCCTTTTTTCTTCTTTTAGTTTAAAGTATGAGTAGGTAAATAAAATTACCATCATATCAAAGCTCATATTATACATAAATTCGTGTTTAGTTAAATCTGCATCTCCTGCACCTACTAAGGATGCAATTATCTGCAATAGTCCAACTAAGAATATATAAATAAAAAGCTCTCCCATAAGGCTTTCTATTCCATTTTTATCTTTTCTTTCTCTAAAATATATCTTCATGACTGGCCAAGCTAAAATTATTATATATACTATAGAAAGATTTAAATTTTTAGGTAATAGATAGGTTTTAAATGAACTCCAGGCAGAAAAGAAATAGCTCTTCTCTCCAGGTTCTTTTCCTGCACTTCTTTCATAATTTCCTAATACAGCCGGTCTTATATAATAGGCATTTTTAAACCCTATTTTTGCCATTTTGTATATTTTTGTTGGGTGCTTTGCATAATATGCTATTATTTTTCCCATTGTAAAATGGTCATAATAATCTTTTTTTAGACTTTCATCTTTTAAATTAATTTGCGAAATAGCTTCAAAATAATTTGTTCCTTGAAGGAGGGCGTATTGTTTATTTATCCCCATCTCTTCTAATATTTTTTCTGGATCACTTTCATATAACAAAATACCTCTATTTAAAGCATGATACCTATTTATATAATCAAAATCTCCTTCGATTTTCTTATATAAAAATAAGGATCCTAGTATTAGTGCAATTATCGTAAAAAAGCCTATAATTGCAACATTATTTTTTTTATCAAATCTTATCATCCTAAAAATTAAAATAGCTACAAGAATGCCTGTAGGAGCTAACTGCTGCTTTGACCCTATAAATATATAGGTTATTACTGAAAATAGAATAATATTATACCAAGTTACTTTGTTAAATTTAATCATACATATCATTATGCCTATACTAAGCAAAAAGAAAGGTATATTTACACCTTCTCCAAAGAATGAATTAAAGTAAGCTATATAACCTGTATCCATAAAAATCAAAACATATAACAGAGTAAGTATTAACTTTTTAAAGGGACTTCTTAAATCGTATGTAAGCCCTTTTATAATAAGATATGCTGCTATAGCATGGATAACTAAAAGAATCGCTCCTAAAAACCTTATATCAAATAAATTATCGTTTCCGGTGAAAACTTTATCTAAAAATATTGCAGGTTTTATTACGAGCGATTGAGTTGATACAAGCATCTTAGAATTATCATTATAAAATTCGCTTATACCATAATCTTTTTCAAAATATTTAAAATAATCTTTATCTGTTTGTTGTTTGTCTGGATAATATAAATTATTATTTATCATTATCCTATAAAAATCACCGTTATTTGCCATACCAACATATGGTTTAAAAAATAATGTTAAACTTCCAATAACTATAACTAATATAACTGCTAAAATAGGGTAGTTTATTCGTTCAAGCAATTTATATACTTTCCCTTTCATAAACTTCCTCCCAAAAAATATTTCTTATATTTATTGTTTTCTAAAATGAGTTTTGCTACTCATTTTTATCTTATTTATAAAATTTTATCACATTAATAATAAAAAATACTTGTTTTAAACAGTTGTTCATACACTGTTTAAAAACAAGTATTATTCACAAATAATTATTAAATATCATTAAATTATTTATATGATTTTATCTACTATTTCATGCACGAAATCTATATGATTATTTGCAATATCTTTTATTATTTCTTCTGCTCTATTAAATGTATAACTATTTTCTGTAATTTCAAGCATTGATATATCATTTAAAGAGTCTCCAACTGTATATAAATCTTTTAACTCTTTATTTTCAAGTCTTAAAACTTCTCTTAATCCATTTCCTTTAGAACACCCTTTAGGCATTATATCAATAAAATATTGATTTCTAAACATAGATAAATCATCACCTAATAATTCATATAATCTCTCTTTAATTTTTTCTGCTCTTTCAACTGACTTATCGCTTGCAAAAACTCCTATTATAGAGGCATCTTTATTTAAATCCTTAACTTCTGAAACTTCCATAACATTTGCTGGGATAAATGATAAAAACTCAGAGTTTTTTATATCTACATTAGGATTATTTATTAATCCTATAGCTTGTCCGTAATCGAAATAAATTAATGTCTCTTCTTTATCATGAAATTCTTCTACTATCTTAATTAGAATATCTTTATCTATAGTTTTGCTTATAATCTTTTTTCCATCGCCATCTAAAACAACAGCTCCATTATTTAAAACCATATAATCACATTCTAAGTCATAGTTATCAAAAACTTCCTTCATTCCATTTACAGTTCTTCCTGTAGATACTACAAATTTATGTCCTTGTTCCCTAAGCTTTTGAATTCCCTCTAAATCCTTCGGTGAAATTTTTTGATCAATCATTAGAGTTCCATCTAAATCACTTGCTAAAATTTTCATATGTATTCCCTTCCTCCTTAGAAAAAAAGCGCCACATATAGATTATGCGGCGCATGTTTAAAGTTATTATATCATTAATTTTAAACTATTTCTTCTGATTTTTTATCTTTTTTCTTATATTTTCTGTGTAATAGTTCATGTGCTACACCGTGTCCTGGCTCTCCCATAAACTCTTTATACATTTTTAATAATGCTTCGTTTTCGTGTGATTTTCTTTTATTTAATTTCTTGTCTTGGTTGTAAAGTACAGATGCTCTTAAAGCTCTTATATTATGTTTTTCTCTCTCTTCTGCACTTACGTGTGGCTGTCCACCACCATCTACACATCCACCTGGACATGCCATAACTTCGATAAAGTGGTAGTCTTTTTCTTTCATTCTTCCACTTTCAATAAATTCGAAAAGATTTGAAGAACCATTTATAACAGCAACTTTATACTCAACCCCATCTATAGATACAGTTGCATCTTTTATTCCTTTTAATCCTCTAACTTCTTCGTAGTCAATTTCAGCTAAGTTAGTGTTTTCAACGAAGTCTTTAGCTGTTCTAAGAGCAGCTTCCATAACTCCACCAGTTGCTCCAAATATTGTTGCAGCTCCTGTGTATTCTCCCATAGCTGGGTCTGCATCGCTATCTTCTAATCCAGCGAAGTTTATTTTTCTATCTTTAATCATTTTAGCTAATTCTCTAGTAGTTATAACAGCATCGATTTCTCTTAAACCGTTAACTTCCATCTCTTCTCTATCAGCTTCGTATTTTTTAGCAGTACAAGGCATAACTGTTACTGTATATACATTTTTAGGCTCTACACCTGAAATTTTTGGATAGTAAGTCTTAGTAGCTGCACCAAATATTTGTTGTGGTGACTTTGCTGATGATAAGTTTTCTATTAATTCTGGGTAGTAGTTTTCTACTTGTCTAACCCATCCTGGGCAACATGAAGTTAACATTGGGAATGGTCCGCCATTCTTTATTCTTTGAATAAGCTCTGTAGCTTCTTCCATTATAGTCATATCTGCTCCAAAGTTAATATCAAATACTTTATCAAAACCTAATTCTCTTAATGCAGTGTATATTTTACCTGTTACGTCTACTCCGTAACCCATCTTAAATAACTCACCTAAGGCAGTTCTTACTGAAGGTGCCATAGCAACTAATACGTGCTTTTCAGGATCTTGAAGAGCTTCTTCAACTCTTTCTATATGGCTTTTTTCTTTTAATGCTGCAACTGGACATGCAGTTACACATTGACCACATAATATACAATCTGTATCATCAAAACATTTTTCAGCATCTGGTGCTACTTGTCTTACTCCGTTAAAGTTAGCTACTTTTATAACTTCAGTACCTGACTTAGTTTTACAGCTAGCTTGACATCTTCCACATAAAACACATTTAGATCTATCTATAACAATTGATTTACTTCTTTCATCAACTAATTTTTCTTTTTCTTCTGGTGTTGGTAAGAAAGGTGTTGTTGCTCTTGCTTTAGTTTTTATAACTAATTTTAAGAACTCACAGTTTTCTCTTCTTGGACAAGGTCCACATTTAAATTCATGTTTGTTAAGTAAAGTTGAAACTCTCATCTTAACTCTTTCTTGAACTTTTTCTGTATTAGTTCTAACAACCATTCCATCTTCTACTTTAGTTAAACAAGCTAAAGCTAAGTTTGGTTTTCCTTCTATCTCTACGGCACACACTCCGCATTTTCCAACATTTCCACATTCTTTTAAGTAACAAAGTGTTGCAATATCGTCTATACCATTTGCTCTTGCAGCATCTAATATCGATGTACCTTCTGCTACTTCTATCTCTTTTTCATTAATAAATAACTTTTTCATTCTAATAAAGACCTCCATCTATATTAAATTTAAAACCTCTGTAATTTTAAATTTTTATGCCTTTGTTATATTTTTAACTATATCCATTCTATCATAAACATTTTTAATTTACATTATTTTTTTAATGTAAATTAAATACATACTTATTAAGTTTACATTAATCTCCCTATTTTTTCAAATCCATTTTTTTATTCCTTGCATATGTATATACTTTATTCTATACTTTATTATATATTTCGAAAAAAGTCTTAATAAATCTAAAGGAGTATACTATGATACTTGTTTATAATAGAGATACTAAAAAATATGAAGAAGAAAAAGTTGCAGGTAAAAAGTACCTTGCTTGGTGCTACGAATCACCTGTAGGTAAAAAAGTAACTAAGATGATAATAAAAAAGAAATTACCATCTAAGCTTTACGGTTCTTTCTGTAATACTAAATTAAGTAGAAAAAAAATCCCTGAATTTATAGATGATTTTAATATAGATATGGATTTATACGCTAAAGATGCATGTGAGTTTAAAAACTTCAACGAATTCTTTGCAAGAAAATTAAAATCTACTTCTAGACCTATTCCCGAAGATAAAAATGTCTTAATATCTCCAGTCGATTGCAGACTTTTAGCTTATGAAGATATTGATATGAATAATATAGTTCAAGTAAAAGGCTTCAAATACAGCCTAAAAGAACTTTTAAGAAACGACGAAATTGCTAAAGAATATGAAGGCGGAACTTGTTTAATCTGTAGGCTTTGTCCGACTGATTATCACAGATATCACTTTATAGATTCTGGTGTTCCAGGTGAAATAACAAAAATACCTGGTAGCTACTATTCTGTTAACCCTATAGCATTAGATAGAATACCTAAATTATTCTGTCAAAACAAACGTGAATGGTCTTTATTTAAATCAGATAATTTCGGAGATGTAATATATGTAGAAGTTGGGGCAACTTGTGTTGGAACTATAATCCAAAGCTATACACCTTTTAAACACGTAAACCGTGGTGACGAAAAAGGTTATTTTAAATTTGGAGGTTCTACTACTATCCTGTTCTTTAAAAAAGGTATAGTAAAAATTGATAAAGATATAGTTGAACAATCTCTTCTTGGATACGAAACTAGAGTATTATTTGGAGAAAAAATCGGAACAAAAAGAAGCTAATTTAATTATTAGCTTCTTTTATTTATCTATAATACTTTTAAGTTCATTTTTAAATTTTTCTCTATCTTTATTTAGTATAACTAAATGAATTCCCATCTCTTTAGCTCGCTTTTCTATAGTTTGCTTTGAAGGCTTTTTAGTTGAAACTAAAATCTTTTTTGTTTTGTTTCCTCCAAGCCTTTCACTATAAATACTAAGCTCGTTTAATGCATTCTCATCGTATTTTTCACTGTCTTTGCAAGATATGCATATCATATTTGAATCTTTAACTGCAACTACATCTAGCTCGTTTCTAACAACATCGTCATATTTGTTCCACAAAAATATAAGCCCACTTTTAACATCGTCTATATCTTCTATTTCTTTTATTATATTTTAAGTAAATACTTCAAGCCAAGTTCCACTCTTAAAGATAAACCCTTTTAAATAATCATTTAAAAATTCTACTTTTATAGTGTCTTCTTCATCTCTTAATTTTATTTTTCCTTCTTCTTTTAGACTTAAAAGTATTTTGTTTAATAATTTTAATTCTTCTTTTTCTAATTTTTCTTTATGAATTATAACGTATTTTGGGTCTTTATAAAGGTGTTCAAATATACTAGTATCAGAAACTCTTTGTTTGTATTTGTGCCAAAGTTCTATATTATTAAATATTAATTTTGTATATCTTTTTATATCTTCTTTGTATGAAAGGTTAGAAGAATCGTAAATTAAATCATTTCCTCCACTATTTAATATATCTTCTATATTTAAATCAATATCTTTTAAAATATTTTTTTCTCCATTTCCCAAGAAATATTCTTTTTTCTCCAATATATCTAAATAAACTCTATCTATATTTAATTCTAATGATAATTTTAAAAGTTCTAAAGAGTCTATCCTTTTACCACCTGTAAGATTTATTAAAACTTTTCCCTTTAATAAATCTTTTAAGTCTTCACTCAAATCAGAAATTTTTATAAATTCAATATTTGTATCTAAGTTATTAGTAAACATTTCATTTATAGATTCTTTAAATTGAGCATTTTGAGGATGCCTCTCTAGAACTTTAATATTTTTTATATTATACTTTTTTGAAATTATTATAATGCTTTCGTTATGTTTATCTAATAATGTTATTAAGGTATCGTACATAAGCATGTCTCCTTACTCTTAAATATATTATTAGATTAACCTTATAAAATAATTTTAAACCTATTACTCTAAAATTATTTTATTTAAATAGTTTAAAATCCTACTATTATCAAACTTATATTTTTTAAATTCTATGTCTTTATAAGTTTTTATTGATTTTTCTAAAGTATCATAGTCTGTACAATTTTTAGTATAGCCTTCTCTATCAAACTTTTCGCATATCTCTAATTGGTGGTCATCGTTATGCTCATTATATTTTGATAGCCTTGGCATAGTTATAACTTTTTTATTATATTTAAACGCAGTGAATATAGAGCCTACTCCCCCGTGGGTAATAACTAAATCACTTTTATTTATATATTCATCAAACTCTCCCTGAGCTAAAAAAGGGATAACTTTATATTTTTTTGAAGTAAAAGGTGTATTACCTGATTGAATTACTACTTCTTCTTTTATATCCATCTTTTCAAGATAATTTAATAATCTAACAAAGGATAACTCATGAGTACCTAATATAACAAATATCATTAATATAAATCTCCTTCATATATAGATTTATCATATACATCAAGCATTTCTTCGTGTTGTACTAAAAACTTATCAGCTATTTTAGTTATCATTCTACCTGACATACTTGTAGACTTTACTCTAGCAAATGTCTCTATAAATATTATTTTCTTTTTGAAAAATTTTGCTATATAACACATAGGAACAGCGGTGTGTGCCCCTGTTGTAACTATAACATCTGGCTTTATTTTAAAATACAGATAAATAGATTTTAATATGTTATATGGAAATTTAAACATATAGCTAAGCATATAATTTCTAGCACCATAAACTAAATAATCTATTCTTTTTCCGTATTCTTTTTTTAATTTTATAGTTGTATCTGTCTTTTCAGTTATTATATGATAATCAAAATTTGAAAAAATAGGTTTCAATTGCATAAGCTCTGATAAATGTCCCCCAGTTGAAGAAATAAATAAAACCTTCTTCATAAAATCACCTACTTATCTTTCTTTAATATAATCCTATCTACAAATCTCTTTGAAGCTTTTCCATCTGTATAATCGAAAAATTTATTTTTAAATTCTCTAATCTTTTCATAGTCACAATCTTTTTCTAAAACGTGTAAAAGTTCATCTGTATTTTTTACTATAGGACCTGGAACAAAGCTTTCATAATCATAATAAAAATCTCTTTCATCTATATAAGTATCTAAATCATCAGCATAAAAAATCATAGGTCTTTCAAGTAATGAATACTCAAATACTATAGATGAATAATCAGTTATTAGCATATCAGTCATAACTAGTATGTCATTTATAGCTTCATAATCTGATAAGTTTATTACTCTATCGTTATCTACATTCCCTGTATCTTTTACAAAAGGATGCATTTTAAACCCTAATATATAATCTTCTGGAAGAGAATTAACTAATCTTGAAATATCAAAGTTTATACTCATCTTTGCATCTGACTGACTTGTTCCTCTAAATGTTGGTGCATAAAGAACTAGTTTTTTATCTCTAAGCTTTGGATATCTTGAATAAACTTTTTCCTTTGCAATCTTTTTTAAACCTTCATTAAAGAAAATATCAGTTCTTGGAATTCCTATAGGGTCTATATTTTCTTCTTTCATATTAAAAGCTTCTGCATAGTATTTTTTAACTTCCTCTGAGCTTACTAATACGTGAGTATAGTTACTATGGATAGGAATATATTTTACGTAATTATTATCTGCACCATAGTTTTTATCTAAAATACTAAATCCAAATTTTTTAAATGCTCCGCATGCATGCCAAACTTGAACTACTTCTGTTCCTTTTCTAAGGTTATTTACTACGTAAACTGGAAAGTAGAAATCATCTATTAAGAAAAACTCTGATGTAGCTAAATAGAAAGTTGCTCTCATCATATGAAGAAAATACTTTATGGTTCCACTTAATCCGCCTTGGTATTTTTGAAATAAGAATACACATTTATAATCTATTTGACTTTCTTGTATTTCAGAATATATATATTGGTAATTACCATTCATAGTATCTTTTCTATACGTTGCAAATACAATCCTTTTTTTAACTGGAACTATATAACAAACATAATAAACTATTCTAAGAAGGTATTTTAATATTAATCTTTCTAAAGTTTTCATAAACTTCCTCCCGCTATAAATCAAAAATAAGGACCCTTTTAATAAAGGGTCCAAAGTATATTAGCTTACAATTATATTCTCCAGTTTAAAACTGTTTTAAATGGTGTTGTTAAATCATGTTCAAAGCCTTTAACTATATCTTCAATTCCATTTACATCTATAACTGCTGATATAAGTTTTTCAAGTTGATTTTGAGCATCTTCATGCTCTTCTAAGAAATCAACTGCAGCTTTAAAATCTACTCTACCACTTCTACTGCTACCTACGATACTTAACCCTTTTTCTAATACCATTCTAGTATTTATAGGAACAGGATTTTCTGAAACTCCAAGTATAGCTATTGTTCCTTCTGGATTTATATAATCTATTATTTGATCTATTGCATATTCACTTGCTTTTCCACCAACAGCTTCAAAGGCGTGATCTACTTTTAAGTCGTCTGGTATATTATCTATTTGGTAAGTTCCATCTACAAATGAGAAGAAGTTAAGCTTTTCTTCGTTCTTACCAAATACTACGATTTTAGAATCTGGAAATTTCTTTTTAAGTATTAATGCTGTGATAAACCCAACATTACCGTCTCCCCAAACTCCTAAAACATCTCTTCTTGAATGTGATTTTTTATCAAATCTATCTATAGAGTGCATTGATACACTTATAAGTTCTAAAAATGATGCAACATCGTGATTTATCTTATCGTATTTTATTATTCTGTCTCTTCCCATGAATACGTATTGTTGCATAAATCCATCAAATCCACTAGCTCTAAATTTACTGCTTCTTAGATAGTTTTCTGCAATTATATTATCTTCTTCTGTTGGAGTGTTTGGAATCATTACTACTGTATCACCCGGTTTAAATTCTCCTTCTGGATCGTAAACAACTTCTCCAACGCCCTCATGGATTAAAGCCATTGGAAGCTTTTTCTTCATAGCTTCCTTTCCTCTAGTTCCTGTATAATATCTTTGGTCTGCTGCACAAACTGAAAGTCTTGTAGGTCTTACAATTATTCCATTGCCACCTAAAGATCTATCTTCAAACTCAACTGTTATTTGTTTCGCTGCTATTAATCTATATACTTTATTAATCATCTTATAAGTCTTCCTTTATTAAGGCATTAGCTAATTTTAAATCGTATGGAGTAGTTATTTTCATGTTGTAAACTTCCCCGTTAACTAATTTTACTTTTTCACCTTTAACAACAAATATCTTAGCAGCGTCAGTTAAAATCTCTTTTTCTTCTTTAGTTAATGCATTATACATTCCTACTAATTTAGTTATGTTGAAACTTTGAGGAGTTTGACCTTGATACATAAAATCTCTTCTTGGTATACTACTTATGTTTTCTGAATCTACTGATTCTACTATAGTATCAAATGCTGGTACTACAGTATCACAAGCACCAAACTCAAGTGCAGCTTTTATGTTATCTTCTATTATTCTATGAGTTAAGAAAGGTCTTACAGCATCGTGTGTTACTATAACATCATCTTCCTTTATTCCGTAATTTGATTCAATAAATTTTATTCCGTTCATTATTGATTCGTTTCTGTCAGAACCTCCAGCACAAACCTTTATTCTCTCTATCATATCTTTTGGTATATATTTATTAATTAAATCGTTTGTGTGTTGAATCCATTGACTAGGTGTTGTTACTATTACTTTGTTTATTTTAGTGTTAACTAAAAAAGTCTCTAAAGTATGAATTATTATAGGCTTTTCTCCTATTTTTAAAAATTGTTTTGGCATCTCCGTATTTCCCATACGTGTTCCTTTTCCACCAGCTAAAATCTCTGCGTAAATCATAATTTCACTCCTTAAAAGTATTTTTAATCTTCTATCTTTAATAATTGATCAACAACTCTTTGAGTAGATTTTCCGTCAAATTGATCAAAGAATGTTTTTCTAAATTTATCTAATTTATCAAGTTCAAAATTTTCTTCTTTTATTACTTTTATCATACCATCTATATTTTTTACAATAGGTCCTGGTACGAAAGTTTCATAAGGATAGTAGAAATCTCTACTTGCTATATATTCATCTAAATCGTATGCAAAGAATATCATAGGCTTTTTAAGTAATGAACATTCAAAACATACTGAAGAATAATCTGTTATTAAAATATCTGTTATAAATAATAAATCATTTATTTCTCTTTCAGATGATAAATCTATAACGAAATCTTTGCAAGTATCAGGAATAACAAATGGAGTATTTATAAATGGATGTAATTTAACTATTACTTTATAGTCTTCTCCAAACTCTTTTCTTAATTTTTCTAAATCGAATTTATCAAAATCATAATAAGCTGACTTTTGTCCATTCCCTCTAAATGTTGGTGCAAATAATATAACTTTTTTATCCTTTAAACTAGGATATTTGCTATATAAAGTTTCTATAGTTTTATCTTTATATTCTTCATCAAAGAATATATCTGTTCTAGGCACACCAGTTGAAACTACTGAACTTTCTGAAATTCCAAAAGCTTCAGCGTAATGAGATCTTATTGATTCAGAACTAACTATAGCCTTAGTGTAGTTTCTGTGGTTTTTAGACCTTGCCTTTGGACCACCTTTTTTACCAAGTCTACTAAATCCAAAAGTTTTAAAAGCTCCTGTTGCATGCCATAATTGAATAACATCAACGCCTTCTCTGATTTTAAATTTGTATATTTGAGGATAGTAATCATCAAGTAAGATGTACCTGCTAGTTGAAATATAATAAACTAAAGAATACATATCTTTTAAGCTTCTAGGTGCCGTTATACTAGGTTTTAGTATATGATTTATCTCATATCCACCTCTACTTAAAAGTTCTTTATGAATAAATTCAAAGTTACCTGAAAAATCAACCCTACTATCTGATAAAAATACTACTCTATTATTTCTTATTTTCATTCTTTTAGTAAAGAAGTATACAAATTGTAGAGATTTATTTCCGAGCTTTCTTTTTTGTTTTTTAATGTATTTTTTAAACTTTTTAACTGTTTTACTTTGACTTTTTACAAGCTTGAAATATTCTTTTAAAGAAACCTTTTTATTTATAGATTCTACAACAAGTCTTCCTTTAGAACCCTTTATTCTTAAACTTTTAGCTCTTTTATAACTATTTAAAGCTAAGAATTTTTGCTTTTTAACTTTAGGGTCTCCTAAATAATTTAAAGGGTGCTCTATTTCTTCACCGTTAGCATTTATATATATTGATATCTCCCACGTACCTTGTGATAAAGGTCCCATATTATCAATAAATTCTAAGTCTATAAACCCGTAAAAACCTGAGTAATCGTAATTGTATTTACCTTCTCCACACTGTTCTGTTATATCGCTTCTAAAAACGTTTTGTGCAGGAATATAATACTTTTTCTCTTTATTTTTTATAATAAGTGATTTTTTAACTCTGTGGTCTAAATTTATAGATTCTCCCTCAACGAAGGCATACCCGCCAAGATACAGTCGACCTGTTTCATCGACCCACTCTAATTCGTCTATATATCCAAGAACTCTTTTCATAATTTACTCTCCTAATTATTAGAAATTAATTCGTGTTCAACATATATTATTCCCTTACCAGAAGTATCTTCTTTTCCTGTAACTTCAAAGCTTCTCTTGTTTGAATATCCTACAAAGAAAATACCTGTACCCTCTCTAAGTTCTCCTGAAAGCATATACTTTCCTGGTAATAAATCAGGCTTTAATCTTATTTTGATAGAATGTTCCCCCAAATCATTTTGAACTAAATATGATTCTTCCATTTTATCACTGCTATATATCTCATTTGTATCTGCATCTCTTATAGTAAATGACCATTTTAATCCTGGCATTTCTTGCTTTATGATGTAATCAAATGAATATTCTATATAATCTTTATATTTAAATTTAGAACCATCTTTAAATTTAAAGTTCTTAACTTCTATAAAGTCTTTCTTATCGATAGCTGTTTTCTTTTCTGTCTTTTTCTTTTTAGTTTCTTTTGCTTTTTCTTCTTTTAAAAATGTTTCGTATTTAGGGAGTATATCACAAGTATCTCCGTAATCTATTAAGTGACCATCTTTAATCCACATACATTTAGTACAAAAAGATGATACTGTATAAAGAGAGTGACTTACGAAAAATATTGTTTTACCAGATTTTCTAAATTCACTCATTTTTCTTAAACATTTTGTTTTAAAAATATCGTCTCCTACAGCTAACGCTTCGTCAACTATTAAAACATCTGGATCGACATTAACAGAAATAGCAAATCCTAATCTTGATTTCATTCCGCTTGAATAAGTTCTAACTGGTTGATATATATAATCACCTATATCAGCAAAGTCTATAATATCTTCGACTTTAGCTTCTATCTCGCTTTTTGTATAACCTAGTATAGCCCCTTTAACAAATATATTTTCATATCCTGTTAATTCGTCATCAAATCCTGAATTTAACTCAAGTATAGCTGAAATCTTACCTTCAATTTCACAGCTACCTGAAGTCGGTGCTACTACACCTGTTATTATTTTTAAAAGAGTAGATTTACCTGCCCCGTTTTTACCTAAAACTCCGACAGCTTCTCCTTTTTCAATATTAACATCTATATTTGTAAGAGCGTCATATTCAATATAGTTTTTTTTATTGAATATTAAATCCATAACTCTCTTAAAAGGTTTTTGATATATTCTATATGTTTTACATATATTATTTAATTTGATAGCGTACATAATTATAATCTCCTTCTATAAACATTATAAAATGTCTGCAAAGTAATCTCTTAATTTACCATGGATAAATATACCGATTACAAATAAAATTATTACAACTGCCCAGAAATAAGCTGTTAAAACTGGACTTTCGAAGAACCACTTTCCATAGAGCATAGATTCTCTAAATCCTTCTATGATATAGAAAAATGGGTTTAATTTTACTATCATTTTTATAGTTCCATGTAAATTTTCGATTGGCCATAAAATTGGACTCACCCAGAATATTAATACGATTATAGAGTTTAATAAAAACTCTAAATCTCTACTTACAACAACTAACGCTGACGTAGTTAAAGATATCGCAACTAATAAAATTCCCGCTGCTACTGCATAATAAATTATTTGAATCCAGTAAATATTCGGAAATATACCATATGCAAAACATACTAAAAATCCTATCCCTACAAACATAAAACTACTAATGAATGCTGACAATACTTTAAAAGTTGGTATTGTAGACACTGGAAAAACCATCTTAGTAACTAAATATTTATTTTTTCTTATTGAACTTGCAGCTGGAACTAAAGTATCTCTTATAAAGAACCAAGGTAGTAGTCCTACTACAAGCCATGCCATATAAGGTACATGCTCTGGACTTTTTCCACCCTTTAATCCAACTTGAATTGTAAACCAATAAGCAAAAACAAATATTAGGTTTTTAATAATAGGCCACGCTATTCCAAGGGCAGTTCCAGAAAACTGCTTCTTAAGATCTTTTTGAGCCATTTGGAATATTTGCTTATAATTGCATATATGCTCACGCCATACTAATTTTAAGCTTTCTAAGAAATTCATAAGTCTTCTCCTTCTAAATTCACCTTCTATTTAATTTTCTAAATAACATAAGGTTATGTATCGTTAACTAGCTAAATTATATCACATTTTAAAGATATCAATTCACCTATTTTAAGTTATACCACAATTTCTATGTGTATTTATTTAAAAACTCTTAACTTTTAAATAAAAAAAATACTTCAAAACAACAGTTTTTAAGTATTTGGTAGAGCGTATAGGAATCGAACCCATAATGTACCGTCCGTAGCGGTAAGTTATATCCATTTAACTAACGCTCCTTATTAGCCTTTAACAGCATAATATTAACATAAATCTAATGTAAGTGCAAATTAAATTAAAGATATATATCGGAAAATTCTATTTCTAACTGTTGAATTTTGTCATCACTGTTCATTTTCTTACTTTCTCTTATATTTACTTCTTTTTTGTTAGGGAATTTTAAAATTATCTCTGTTCCAACGTTAATTACACTAGCTATATCTATTTTACCATTTTGGGCGTAGACTAGCCCCTTTACTAAATCTAATCCTATACCAGAGCCCATCTTACTATCTGAATCTTCTGCTTGTTCGTATCTGTTAAATATTAGTTCTAACTTATCACTACTTATTCCTCTACCTGAATCCTTTATATGAATATTTATATAATCATTTTTAGCAAACACATTAACAAATATACTTGTATTTTCTTTAGAATATTTAATAGAGTTTGAAATTATATTTATAAGAATTCTATCTAATGCGTCCGGATCTATCCCTATAATTACTTCCTCTTTGTTTGTATCAAAAATTATATCTATATTTTTTTGCTTTGCATATTTATCTATTGATATTATTAAGTTTTCTATAAAACTTATAACTTCTATATTTTCTTTATGTATCTTGTAGCAATTATTTGATATTTTAGCTGCGTCTACCATATTATTTGCAAGTTTTAATAACTTATAGCTATTTCTTCTTAATATATCAAGATATTCTACAGTTTTTAAATCTTTTTTTATATTATCTCTACTAAGTAATAGTTGTACCACACTTATAATAATATTTATAGGTGTTCTTAAATCATGAGATAAATTTATTATAAAATTTTCACCATCTTTATTAACTTTAATTATTTCTTCTAATTGTTTTGCAATTTCTTTATCTTCTATTTCGTTAAGGCTATCTAATAATTTATCTATTTCTTCATTCATAGTAACATCCCCTAACTTCTTACTATCTCTAATTTTATCATTTAAAAAGACATGTAACAACCATTTTATGTAATTTAATACTTTTTTTACTTATGTTTATGGTGGTTTTTTTGTTATAATTTACATAATTAAACTAAATAAATTCATATACTAATAGTATTTACTGAAAGGAGGTTTTTAACATGGCTAATTTTTATATACTGACAGATTCATCTTGTGATTTACCAAAGGATTTAATAGAAAAAAACTCAATAGACTATTTAGGACTTATTTGTAATTTTAATAATAAAGATTATATTGAAGACTGTGGCACATCACTTTCTTATTCTGATTTTTATGAAGAAATACGAAAAGGTACTATGCCAACTACTTCTCAGATAAATAGTTTTAGATTTTCAGAAACTTTTTTAGAATATGCAAAATCTGAAAAACCGCTTTTATACGTAAGTTTTTCTTCTAGTTTAAGTGGAACTTATAATAGCGCCTTAATTGCAAAAGAAGAAACTTTAGAACAGTATCCAAATGCTAAAATTGAAATAATAGATAGTAAATCTGCTTCTTTAGGAGTCGGTTTACTAGTAATGGAATCTTGCAAATTAAGAGATTCAGGTTATACTTTAGATGATGCAGTAAAATATTTAAATGATTTTAAATATAAAATTAATCATATATTTACTGTAGATGATTTAAATCACCTTAAAAGAGGTGGAAGAATTTCAAGTGCAGCTGCTACTTTTGGAAGTCTTCTAAACATAAAACCTATTTTAAGAGTTTCTAATGAAGGCAGCTTAGTTAGCTATTCAAAGGTAAAGGGAAGAAAAAAATCTATTAAAACTCTTTTCGAAGAGATTAAAAATAGAATTGTAGACCCTCAAAATCAAACTATATATATTTCTCACGCTGATTGTATGGAAGATGCTTTAAAATTATCAGATATGATAAAAGAAGAGTTTTCTATACCAGTTGTTATAAATTATATAGGTTTAGCAATAGGTAGCCACACAGGTGCAAATGCACTTGCAATATTCTGCACAGGAAATAATAGAGAAGAAGATTAAATTGAATAATCCCAAAGTTCTTAGCTAAAACTATCCTTAAAAGCTACAGATAGAAAGGGGATTTTTATGAAAAGTCTTAAAAACAGTAAAACTCTATTAAACTTAGCTAACTCTTTTGCTGGCGAAGCTCAAGCTAGGGATAGATATACTTTTTATGCTGAAAAAGCAAAAAAGGAAGGTCACAAAAAAGTAGAAGCAGTTTTCTTAGAAGTTGCAGATAATGAAAGAGCTCATGCTAAAGTCTTTTATGACTTAATAATTAAAGGATTTAGTCATGATATTATAACTGTTGATTCAGGTTTTCCTATAGGAATTGGTAGCACCTTAGATAATTTAAAATATGCCGCAGAGGGTGAGCATCATGAATGGGGATCTGTGTACCCTGAATATGGAGACATAGCAAATCGGGAAGGTTTTTTAGAAGTTTCTGAAGCTTTTAAGCTTATAGCATCTATCGAAAAACACCACGAGGCTAAATTCAAATCTTTATACGATGAAATGAGTAATGATTTGCTTTATAAAAATAGCAAACCTATTACTTGGCGTTGTAGAAACTGTGGTTATATTTTTGAAGGTACAGAAGCTCCTGCTTCTTGCCCGTCTTGCCACCACCCTATAGGATTCTTTGAAAAAGTTTTATAATATCATGGTTTAAATTAATACATACCATATACAGATACAAAAAAGAGATTACGCCTAAGCGTAATCTCTTTTTATTTAAAATACATTAAATTTAGCAAAGCTTCCCTTAATTGAAGAAGATACTTCTAATTTAGCCCCTATTCTCTCCTTTAGCTCTTCTCTATGAGATATTACTCCAACAAGTCTACCTGCACTTTGTAAGTCTAAAAGAGTTGAAATTGCAGCTTCTAAAGACTCATCATCTAAAGTACCAAAACCTTCATCTATAAAGATAGTTTGAAGGGATACTCCTCCTGATGATTCTTGAACTATATCTGACAGTCCTAGCGCTAGTGAAAGTGATGCCTTAAAACTTTCTCCACCAGATATTGAACTTATATCTCTTTCTTTTCCTGTATTTGCATCTATTATATCTAAATCTAATCCTTTAGCACCTGCACCCTTTGCTTTATCTGTTTTTCTTATTAATTTATATCTACTGTTTGTCATCTTCTTTAATCTAATATTTGCAGCATCTATAATATCTTCAAAATAAGATGCTAAAACGTATCTTTCAAAACTTATATAAGGTGCTGACTTACCGCTAGTAGTGTTTGCAAGTTCTCCGATAACTTTATACTCTTTTCCCGAATCTTCAAACTTTGAGTTTAAATCTTCTATGTTTTTAAGCATAGTTTTGTTATTTTTAAGGATAGATATCTCTTCTTCTCTTAACTTATCAAGATCTTTTTCTTTATCTAAAAGGATATCTAATTTTTCCTTTACTTCTTCTATATCTATATTTTTTAAATCTTTACACTTTTCATCTAAATCCTTTTTCTTACCTATAGTTTGGTTTAATTCTATAATGTATCTATCTATATCTTCTTTTATTTTTAAAGCACTTGATATAAATGATTTTATTTTTTCATATTCTTCTTTAGATTCAAATCCTTTTTCTAATATATCTTTTTTTATTTCTAAATTTAAAGATTCTATTTCTTTTTTTAATTCATCTATTATTTTAATTCCTTGAACTTTTTCTGATTCTAATTTATTTAATTTTATTTTAGAGTTATCTCTATCTTCTATAGATTTTTTTAAGAGTAATTCTAAATTCTTTAGTTCATTTTCTTTTTCTAATATTTTATTTTCTAATATTTCTAAAGAAATTATATCTTTTGGAATCTCCTCTTTTAAAGCTTCATATTTTGATTTTATTTCACCTATAACTCCAGATAAAATGCTATCTTTATTATTTATATTTTCAAGCTTCTCTTCTAATCCTTTTATAAAAGCTATAGTTTTTTTAACTTCTTCTTCTAATTTAGATTTATTTTTTATTTCTTCATCTAAGCTTTTAATTTTATCTTCTATATTTTTTATTTCTTTTGAGACTTTCTTCCCTTTTTCTAAGAATTCCTCTAAAATCCCATCTTTATATATGCTTTTATTAAAGCTTTCTAAAAACTCATCCATATCTTTTTTAGAAATTTTAATATTATTATTTAAAATTTCAAGTTGGTTTAGATAAGCGTTCCATTCTTCTCTATTTTTTTCAAATAGCTCTTTTGCTTTTTCTAAAGCTTCTTCTGTTATAGCTTCATTTGTTAAAATTGCTGGGCTTGGATGGTTTAAAGAACCGCATACAGGACAAGGTTTATTTTCTTCTAATCCTTTAGCTAAAACACCAGCCTTTTCTTTCATAAAGATATCTTGCGTTTTTTCGTATTTTTCTTTTATCTTTAAATACTTTTCTTCTTTTGTTTTAATACCTTTACTTTTTTCTTCGTGATTTGTTTTTGCTTTTTCGTATCTTTCAACTATCTTATATGCATCTCTAAGTTTTACTATTTCAGCATTTCTTTCATTATTTTCTTTTTCTAGATTTGCTTTTTCTATCTCTAAATTACTTATATTTTTAAATCTATCTTCTAAATCTTCTTTTTTTATTTTAGATTCTTCTATAAGCTTTTTATTCTTTTCTTTTTCTTTAATTAAAGAGGTTTGCTCACTTAACTTCTCTTTTACTAAATCTTTTACCTTATCAAACTCTAAGATTTTTGGTTTTATATCTTTAAGCTTTGATATTTCTATAGTTATTTCTTTTCTTTTAGGTTCCTTTGATTCTTCAATTAAAACCTGATTTTCTAATCTTACTAATATTTCTTTATTTTTTTCAATTTCTTTAGATAAATTTATATTTTCCTCATATCTTTTTTCAAGTTTTAATTCATTTTCTGTATTTTTATCTTCTTTAAATTTTATTTCTTTTGCTAAATCTATCTTTTTTAAAATAACAGTTTTTTCTTCTATATCTTTTTCCCTTAATTTTAATTCTTCTAATTTCTTTTCAGTTAACTCTCTATCTTCTAAAAGCTTTTTCTCGTTTTGAGCTTCTATCTTTTTTTCCTTTAATAAATCTATATCTTTTTTTAAACTATCTAATTCTTTTTTGTTTTCTTTATATGTTTTTTCTTCTTCATCTATAAGAATTTTAAGGTCTCCTATAACTTTAATGAAGTCCATATACTCATCATTAATAATATTATGTTCACCTTTAATATTACTTATAAAAGCCCCCATCTTAGTTCTTAATTCTTCTGTTTCTTTTCTTAATTCCCTCGCTCTATCTTCTAGTTTGATTTGAATCTTTTTAAAGTTGTATGTGTTAAATATTTTTCTAAATATTTCTTCTTTATCTTTAGAAGGTGCTACTAATAGTTTTTTAAATTCACCTTGAGGTAGCATAACTATTTGTTTAAACTGGTCTTTAGTTATCCCTAATATCTCTATAAGCTTTGAATCTACTGTCTTTGGCTTTGTAATAACCTTACCATCAGGCATTAAAAGCTCTGCTTCAGCTTTTTTTATAGTAGTTCCTTCGCCTCTTTGTTTTGCTCTCTCTTGAGTTGGACTTCTTCTTATTTTATATATCTCACCTTTTAACTCAAACTCAAGTTCAACAAAGGTTTCGTCTTTTAAAGTTGCAAAATCACTTCTAAGCTTTTCAGCATCTGTTCTTAGTTCACCGCTCCCCTCTCCGTAAAGGGCATAACATATAGCATCAAATATAGTAGTTTTACCCGCTCCAGTTTTACCTGTTATAACAAATATGTTTTGTCCGTTAAGTTCTGTAAAATCTAAGGGCTTTTGAGTATCTCCATAAGGCCCAAACGCTGATATTGTAAGTTTTGTTGGTCTCATCCTATCTACACCTCCTCTTTTAATACTTCATTTATTACTTCCTTTATGATATCTTCCTTAATATCATCGTACTCGCTATTACCGAAGTTTTCATAAAACTCTTTGAAAAGTTCCTCTTCTGATTTTACTTTAAAGCCTTCTTTAGCAGAATCTAAATTAGAGTTATCTCTTTTATTTTCTCTAGTTATTATCATAGTGTTTTTATAAACTGCCCTTATTTTGTTCATAGGGTCTATAAGTTCACCCTCGTCAGTTAATATAGCCTGAATGTAATCATCTCTTCCGTCTTTTAACTCTCTTCCCTCTTCTATAAGGCTATCTAACTCACCCTTAATATTTCTTAAATCCCTTATAGGAATAAGTTCTTTAAAATCTATTTCTATTTTTTTATCTTTATCTATAGAAAGTACAACTACTCCCTTTTTTTGATTTACTTCTGAAAAAGAATATTTAAGAAGGGAACCTGAATATCTCATAGTTTCTCTTCCTATCTTTTGTCTTCCGTGAAGATGACCAAGTGCTACATAATCAAAATCATCAAATATTCTTCCATCAATAATATCAGTTCCACCTATAGCTAAAGGCCTTTCTGAATCTGATACTTCTATATTAGCTTCTTCATAACTTGTTATATCCTCTTCTTTATTACTCATAGTTACATATCCATGCCCTACAAGTATGTTGCGTTTAGTCTTATCTAAATCTTTATTTATTATATCTAATGTAGCTTTCATAGAATCGTTGTGATTTCTTATCTCTTTATCTTCTAATAGCTTTCTAACTATTGCTGGGTCTTTATATGGAATTAAATAAAAATTAACCTCTCCAAATTCATCATTTAATGTTACCTTTTTATATAAAGATTCATACTCACCTGCAATATATAATCCTTGCTTTTCTAAAAGTTTATTGCTAAAGCTTATTCTCTCACCACTATCATGATTTCCTGATATAGCTATTACTTTTATTCCTAAATCTACTGTTAGTTTACTTAAAACTTCGTCTAAAAGACTTACTGCTTCAACTGGAGGTACTGATCTATCATATAAATCTCCTGCTATTATTAAAACATCAGGTTTTTCTTTTTTAGTTAACTCTAATAATTTATTTAATATTATCTTTTGATCTTCTATCATAGACATCTCATTTACAATCTTTCCGATATGCCAATCACTAGTATGAATTATTTTCATAAATACCCTCCCTAAAAATTAAAATAAGGTAGAGATGAATCTCTACCTTTATATTTTACTATATTAATTATTTCTCTTCACTAAATCTGATTTTATATCTCTTAAAATAAAGAATATAAATACTATTGTTCCTAAAATAAGAGGTAAATCTGAATATGATGTGCTATATAACATATTGATTGGAGTAACTAATATATATATAGGTGTCATCGCATATATAGTTAAAGATGCCATATCTTTAAACTTAGTTCTTATTCTTAATGCCATACTTATAAACACACCTATAGCTGTTACTATTAATATATCTAAAATAGTATTTATAAGGTTAAATACTGAGAACATAATAATAGCTACTGGAATCATAATTTTGCTTGTATATTTAACTTGGTCTATTATGTTTTGTTTAGTTAAACCGTTTGGAAATAAATCTGTATATTTAAAAGTCTGATTCATTCCTCCACCTTCTATTTCTAGCCCATCTTTAAGTATTAAAACATAAGCACCTTTACTAGGATATTGATTTTTTAATTCTGATGCATTATTTAAATCTATTTTATTATCTGCATAAACTAATGCTCCAGCTTCTTCAACCTTTATTGGTGCTTCACTTAAGTTTAAAACTCCATCTTTAATACTGAACTCATTTTTTGATGATTCTAATTCAGTTATTGTTTTGCTAGTGGCTTCATTTACTTTGTATCCTATGTATACTCCTTGAATCGCACTTACTATTAAAAATAATATAAATCCATATAAAACTGCACGACCGAAACCTTCTTTTACGTATTTAGGAAATGTTTTTAAGTTGTACAGATTGTTTTTTAATTTTATAAAAAAGTTATCCCTCTTCACGTCTCTTCTCCTTTAATTATCTTATTTTGAATATTTTACATATATATCTTATCATATTAGTTAAACATTATAAATTTTATATTTGCTTGTTTAAAAGATTTTTTACTTGTCAATAATTCTAATATATCACGTTTAGGAGGCGAGTTTATGAAATTTAAAGATATAAAAGTTAAATATAAAAAATCCCTTACGGCATTATTATTAACTATTGCTACAATATTAATAATATTATCGCTTCAAGGCTTTAAGTATAAGTCATTTTTAACAGAGTATAAAAGTTATTTTAACGATAATAAATTTAACACAGCTAGTAATTATTTATCTGAAAACTGTAACTTTAATCTTTTTAGAGAGATACTCCTTGAAAATAACTTATCAAATTATTTTAGAGAAAAATTAGAAGAAGTAAATAAAGGACTTGAATCTAAAACTTTAAATTCTGATGATGCTTTTATAATAGCAAACGAAATTAATAAATATAATTTAGCTAAAACAGAAGTTACTGATACTTTATCTGTAATTTCTAATAATATTAGTGATAATTCTATTTTAACTAAAGGTATATCTGAATTTGAAAAAGGTAACTTTAAAGAAGCTATAGAAACTTTAAGTTCTATACCTAAAGATGATTTATCTTACTCTACTTCAACTAATTATATAGATAAAAGTATGAGTTCTTTAAAAGAAGCAATCTTAAAAGAAGCTTCAAACCTTTCAAAGAATGATTATTATACTAAAGCTATAACACTTTTAGAAAATAATTTAGATGTCTTAAAAAACGATAAAGATGTCTTAAACAAGATAGATGAACTTAAAAAACAAAAGGATGAATATCTAAATACTACAACTAAAAAAGAGCCTTCAGCTCAAACTTCTAATATAATAACTAGTATTTCAACTTCAAATATAAATTCACTTTGGGTTGAAAGTCTTACTCCCTACCTTATATTTGTAGACCAACCCTCTCAAAAGACTTATATCTATAACGGTAAGGTAAATGATTGGAGCTTAGAAAAGGAAATGCCTTGTTCTACAGGTATAAAAGGAAGAGAAACCCCTAGTGGTGTATTTGATATTCGTGAAAAAGGAAACTGGTTCTTCTCTGAAAAGTACGGTCAAGGTGGAAAATACTATACTCAATTTAAAGGCGATTATTTATTCCACTCCCTTCCTTACGGAAAAGATGCTAAAACAGTAGTAGATTATACTTTAGGAACACCAGCTTCTCACGGGTGTATTAGATTAAATTTAGATGATGCTAAATGGATATTTGATAACATCCCAAAAGGAACAAAGGTAATAATTAATTAGTGTTATAATAACCTTATCTTTTATAATAAAAGATAAGGTTATTTTTTAGGAGGAATTATATGAATATCTTTATTCCAGAAAATGTTCAATTTATAATAGATGAGTTTTATAAAAATGGTTTTGAAGCCTTTATGGTTGGAGGTTGCATTCGTGATGCTCTTCTTTTAAAAACTCCAAAAGACTATGATATAGCAACTTCTGCCTTGCCAAACGATACTATAAGTCTTTTTAATAAAACTATACCAACAGGCTTTAAACACGGAACAGTTACAGTTTTAATAGGCCCTGAGCCCTTTGAAGTTACAACTTACAGAAAAGATGGTGACTACAAAGATAATAGAAGACCAGATAGTGTTAAATTTGTAACTGATATAAGAGATGATTTATCTAGAAGAGATTTTACTATAAATGCTTTTGCTTACAATAAAAAAATAGGTCTTTTAGATTTTTTCAACGGAAAAGAAGATTTAAATAAAAAACTTATCAGAACTTGTGGCAATCCAGATAAAAGATTTAAAGAAGATGCTTTAAGGATGATTCGCGCAATTAGATTTTCATCTCAATTAGATTTTTCTATAGAAGATGAGACTTTAAAATCTATAGAAAAGAATAAAGAACTTTTAAAAAATATAAGCGCTGAACGTATTAGAGATGAACTTACTAAAATACTTATTTCAAAAAACCCTAAAAAAGGATTAAACCTTCTAAAAGAACTTAATCTTTTAGAGTATGTACTTCCTGAAATAGTTCCAACTGTAGGTTTTAATCAGCACAACCCTTATCATAATGAAGACGTCTTTTCACACATACTATCAGTTGTAGAAAATACTCCAAATGATTTAATAGTTAGGTTATCTGCGTTATTTCACGATATAGGTAAGCCTGATTCTTTCTTCTTTGATGAAAACAACAAAGGTAGATTTTATGGTCATAACACAGTAGGAGAAAAAATAACTAAAAAAGCTTTAAGACGCTTAAAATTTGATAACAAGACTATAGACAGAGTCTCAAAACTAGTTAGAGAACATATGAATGTTTTAGACCCTCCTACTAAAGGCGCTATTAAAAGACTTATAGGTAGAGTTTCTTTAGATGATATTTATAATCTTTTTTCTCTTCAAGAAGCAGATATAAAATCTTTAGCTATAAATAAAGAACCTCTAGCTAAATTTTATATTATGAAAGAAAAGGCTATCGAGATAATAAATTTAAAAGAACCTATTTCTATAAAAGATTTAGATATCGATGGAAGCGCATTAATTAAAGAATTAAATATTAAGCCCTCTAAAATAATAGGAGAAATCTTAAATCACCTTTTAAGTTTAGTAATAGATGACCCTTCTTTAAATTCATATCCTATTCTTTTAGAAAATGCTACTAAATATATAAAAACCTTAGGAAATTAATCCTAAGGTTTTTTTTAATGTTTTAATTCGTCTAATTCTTCTTTTACTTCATCAAGTTCTTCAATAACTTCTTCTACTTCTTCTTTGAAAACCCAAAGTCTATTAACTACATAATTTAATACCATAACAAATCCTGTAGCTACAACCATAGCAATAAGTTTATTTAGATTAAAGAAGTCAACAGCTACATACATTATTAAAGCATTTATACCTATTCCTACAACATTTAAAAGAATAAATTTTATAGATGCTTTAAGCTTAGCTTTAGCTGAACCTTTGTATTTAAATACCCAAATAGAGTTCCATAAATAACTATGAACAACAGCTATACTGTTTGCAATTATGTTTGCTGCTAAGTAATATACTCCAAGCCAATTTAAAACAATAAATAATACCCAACTTATAAGAGTATTTAAAACACCTACTATAGCAAACTTAGCTACTTTTTTTGATTCTTCTACTTTAGCTGAACCCTTTTCCATTATTCAAAGTCCCTCTCTATTTTAGTATCACAGTTTTTAGTTATTTCGTTCGTAATAGGTGATTTAGAGTTATCAGTTCCTGAATATTCATCAATAAAGTATAAAGGTCTTCTCTTAACTTCTGTAAATATTCTACCTAAGTATTCTCCTATTATTCCTAAGAATATAAGTTGAATTCCTCCGATAAATAGCATTACGCATATAAGGCTTGAATAACCTGGTACGTCAACACCTGTAACTAAAGTTTTAACTACTGTATATATCATATAAACAAAGGCACAAAATGCTGTTATAGTTCCTATTATAGTTGATAATCTAAGTGGTGCAGTTGTAAATGAAGTTATACCTTCTATAGCTAAATCTATTAATTTAAAGTAATTCCATTTAGTTTCACCTGCAACTCTTGGGTCTCTGTCAAACTCTATATCTTTTTTCTTAAATCCTATTAAACTAAACATTCCTTTAGTGTATCTTTGTTTTTCTGGGAATGCTCTAAGTGCTTCTATTGCTCTTCTGCTTAAAAGTCTAAAATCCCCTGTATCTGTTTGAATTGGTACTTTTGATACAGATTGTAGAATCTTATAAAACTTTTTTGAAGTCCACTTCTTTAGCCACGTTTCGCCGTCTCTGCTTCTTCTTTTTGCAAATACATCATCATAACCTTCTTCATAATATTTAAGCATATCTATTATAAGTTCAGGCGGATCTTGTAAATCTGCATCTATTATTGCTACTGCATCTCCTGTAACGTAATCAAAAGCTGCTCCCATAGCAACTTCTTTTCCGTAGTTTCTAGAAAGATTTAAGTAACAAACTCTGTTATCACTTTTTCTATAGGCTTTTACTATGTCCAAAGAACTATCCTTACTTCCATCGTTAACAAATAAGAATTCTAATTCGTAGTTTGGAATACTTTCTCCTAGTTTATCTAATCTTTTATAAAGATGTGGCAACGATTCTTCTTCATTATACATAGGTATAATTATAGATAATTTTTTCATTTTAACTTTCCTTTCGAAATAAACGTGTATTATTTTAATTTAGTTTTTTCTAAATTTTTCTAAAATATTACATAAATTTAAATGTCTATAACATTATATCACAATGGATTTTAACATCAATACGTCACCTTAATTACTCATATTTTATTAAGAAATTTCTCTTTAAACATTTAAATCATTATAGAAATGAGCTAAACTTTCTAGCTCATTTCTTTTTTATTTATATTTCTATCTCTTTTTCTAAATAAAATAAATAAAGGTAACTAGCTTTAACTTTCTTTCCAGTTATTTTTTCTAAAGCTTCTTTATAATAATTTAATTGAATCCTATACTTTTTCTCCATCTCTTCTTTTACGTTATCTTTAACGTAATCTGTTTTGTAGTCAACTAAAACTATCTCGTTATCCTCTTCAAAAAATAAATCTATAACTCCTTGAAGTCTTACCTTTTCGTCTTTTAAACTATCAGAAATATCATTATTTAATTCTTTTACTGATATTTCTGTAAAGAAAGGTAATTCTCTATGAATCATTTTATTATTTTTAAAAGCTTTTAAAAGTCTTTTTCCTATATCACTTTTAAAGAACTTTTGTATCTTAAAAGGGTTAACGGCTTCTAATTCTTCTTTGCTTATAAGTTCGCTATCATACATTTCTTCTAGTTGCTCTTTTATGCTGTTTATATTTTCTATTCTATCGTAGTCTATTTTTTGCATAACAAAGTGAACTGCCGTACCTTTTTCAGCACCTGATAGACCTTTTTCTTCTTTCATAAAGTTTGGTTTTACAGTTAGCTTTTCTTTATAAAGACTTTCACCTTCATAATATTCAATGCTATCTATATTTGCTTTCTTTAAATCTGAAACTGAATAGTTACTCTTAATAGTAGTTATTTCACTAAAAGGATATTTATATCCTAACCTGTGATTAATTTCTTCACTTATATCTGCACTTGGACATCTTATAAAGGTGTTATCTATTGCAATTTCATCCACATCCTCTAAAGTTTTTTCCACAGACAACTCTGATTTTTCCCACAGCTTAACTTTCCACATCGAGTTATCAACAACTATAGCCCCTAAAGAAACTCCTATTTTATTTCTTAAAACTTCTCCATCTTTATGCTTGCAAAGCGCCATTCCAACCCAATCTAGATATGATTTACCTTTAAGCACTTCTGACTCTGATACCCTACTATCTAAAATATTAGCTGCACTATACCACTTTTCCACAGTTTTATCTATATCCCTAGCTGAACCAACTATTATAAGTTTCTCTTTTGCTCTAGTAAATGCAACATAAAGTATTCTCATTTCCTCTGATAGAGTTTCAAGTCTAACTTTTTTCTTTATAGCTTCTTTAGCAATAGTCGGATAACTTAATCTTTTTTCTAAATCTATACAATCTGGTCCAAACCCTAAATCATCATGATATAAAACAGGATTATTTAAATCCATAAGGTTAAATTGTTTTCCACTACCAGCTACAAAAACTACAGGAAACTCTAACCCCTTACTTTTGTGGATACTCATTATTCTAACTACATCTTCATTTTCTCCAAGAATCTTAGCACTTCCCATATCTCCTGATGATTTTCTAAGCTTATTTATAAAGTTTATAAAATTAAATAAACCTTTAAAGCTTGTAGATTCGTATTGCTTAGCTCTTTGGAATAATATTTTTAAATTCGCCTGCCTTAAAACTCCGTTTGGCATAGCACCTACATAGCCGAAATACCCAGTAGTCATATATAAATACCAAATAAATTCATCTATAGGCATATAAATCGCCTTATCTCTCCAAAGTTCAAGATTCTCTATAAATTTTTTGCATCCCTTTAATAATTTACTAGATACAGAAGCTTCACCATTTGCTATAGATAAAATATTTTCATAAAAATACTTACTTTTATCTATCATCCTTATATCTGCAAGTTCCTCTGAATTAAACCCTACTATAGGCGACCTTAGAGTAGCTATTATAGGAACATCTTGCCTTGGATTATCTATAACTTTAAGAAGAGACATTATAGTTCTTATTTCTATAGATTCAAAATATCCTGAGCCTGTATCTGCGTAAACTGGGATCCCTTCTAAGCCTAATTCATCAACAAAAACATCTGAGAAGTTTTTAGTAGCTCTTAAAAGTATTACTATATCTTTATATTTAAGAGGTCTGTATTCTCCAGTTTCTTTGTCTACTACTCTAAACTTTTCATCTTCTGAATTATTCATAAGCTCTTTTATTCTTTTAGCTACTACCCTAGCTTCTAGATTTATTGAATCTATATCATCTTCCTCATCATCAAAAGAACCGGTATCATTTTTATCTAATATATGAAGTTCTAAAGGCCCTCCAACAGTAGTATCTTTTTCTGCGTCTTTAAAACTTGCTCCTAAATTTAAAGCTTCCTCGTCAGTGTATTCTAAATCCCCAACACTTAAAGACATAGTTTGTTTAAATATAAAGTTACATCCATTTATAACTTCTTCCCTACTTCTAAAGTTCTTATAAAGCTGTATAACTCTATCATTAAAACCTTCTTCTCTTTTATAAGAGTTATATTTTCTTAAAAATAGCTCTGGCTTAGCTTGCCTAAACTTATAGATACTTTGTTTTATATCTCCAACCATAAATACATTTGGATTATCTAAATGCTTTCTTGAAACTAAATCTATTATAGCCTCTTGAACGTTATTAGAATCTTGATATTCATCTACTAAAACTTCATCAAAATACTCTCTAAATTTAATAGCTACCTTTGATGGTCTTACTTCATTTTCGTTTCTATCTTCTATAAGGATTTTTAAGCATAAATGTTCTAAATCATTAAAATCTAATATATTTTTTTCTTTTTTCTTTTCACTAAACCTTTTACTAAATTCTAAAGTTAACCAAGCTAGTTTTTTCATAAATGGATAGCAAATTTTAATTCCATTTAAAACCTCTTCTGGCTTCATAGAAAAAGTCTTTTTAAGTTCTTCTATCTTTTTCTTTATTCCATCCCTAGATTTTTTAACAAACTCTAAAGAACTTTCATCCCCTACAGCTGTTTTCTTAACTGTTTTTAATCTTCCAAATGTAACTCTTAATAAGCTCTCATTTATACTTATTAAACCATTTTCTATATTTCCTCTTAAATTAACTAATCCAGTTAATTCATCATTAAAGCTTGGAAGATACGGGTCTAACCCTTCTACAGAATTAATAATCTCTATACATTTCATATAAGTATTTATATAACTATCTATCTCTATAGCTGTATTTTCTGAAATTACCTTAAGCCAATCTGTTTTATCTAAATCTTCTATAGAATTTAAATTAAACTCTTCCGCTTTATCATAAAGCCATTTTTCAGGCCAAGGACCACTCATAGAGAATTTAAATAAGTCTAAAACTATTTCTTTTAATCTTAAATCATCACGACTGCTAGAATAAGCCTCAACTAAATCTAAAAATTCCTTATCTTCAATTTCGTAAAGTTCTTCAAAAAGTTCATCTATAATTTCATTTTTAAGTAAAACTCCTTCTGTTTCATCACCTATCCTAAATGCTGGATCTAAATCTATAGTGTGAAAATTATTTTTTATAACATCTAAGCAAAATGAGTGCATAGTAGTTATATTTGCCCTACTTAAAAGCGTTAATTGCTTTTGTAATACAGTTGAACTTGGGTTTTCTTCTAGTGCCTTAGTTATAGCAAATGCTATCCTTTCTCTCATCTCTGAAGCTGCAGCACTTGTAAAAGTAACTACTAATAACCTATCTATATCAACAGGGTTCTCTTCATTAGTTACTATCTTTATGATTCTTTCAACTAATACCGCTGTCTTTCCAGAACCTGCAGCTGCCGCTACTAATAAGTTGCACCTTCTAGTATCTATAGCTAATTGTTGTTCTTTAGTCCACTTTGTCCCCACCTAAAATCTCCTCCTTTCCATTAACCTTTTCATCTATCTTATTCCACAAATCATCATCACTCTTTTTAAGTACTATTTTGTATTTATTATCTTTTATACTAGTATCAAACTGACATATAGAAGAATAATCGCAGTATTCACAATATGCCATTTTAGGAGTCTTTGTAGGTTCTATTTTTATCTTGCCGCTTAACATATCTTCACAAAGCTCTACCATTTTTTCATTTACATATTTTCTTAAAAGGTCAAACTGCTCCTCTGTTGCAACTGATGAACCTCTGCTACTAAAATCTCCATCTTTTTTAAATGCAGCTGGAATTATAAGAGAAACTGTATCCATACTCCTATCCATAGCCCTTACAAGCTTTGCATCTTTTAATAAAAGACCATTCATCTTAAGCTTTTTAAGTATTTCTTTTTCCACCTCTTCTATATCCATATCATCTTTACTTTTAATTATTGGGTCATCTATTTTAAAGTAAAGTATAGCCCCAGGAACAGCCCCAGTTTTTAAGAAGTGCTCTGAATCTTTTATTAGGGCATCTAAATAAACTAATAGTTGCATTTGAAGTCCGTAATATAACTCATTTAAATCAAACTCCTTAGACCCTGATTTATAATCTATTACTCTAAGATACGTTTCACCATCCATATCTAGTTTATCTATTCTATCTATCCTTCCTGTAAGGCTTACCCTATCTCCTGATGGTAAATCAAGTTTTATAGGCTCTAACCCATCACTGGTTCCAAAAGCAAATTCATTTTTAAATACTTCAAACTCTCCTCTTTTCATCTGCTCTGAAATAACAGTTACAGACCTTGTTATTACTCTTTTAAATCTATCAGTGAAGTATTTATATCTCTTAGTACTGTTTAATATAGAATTGCTCTCTTCGTTTAATTTAGTATTTATTAAATGATCTACTATTGATTTGCATTTTTCTTTATTTAAATCAGACCAAGAAATATTTTCGTCTTTTATTTTTTTAGTAAACTTATCTAATATTTCATGCATAAAAGATCCAAGGTCTGGAGACGAAAACTCATATATCTTTCTATCCTTTGCCTTTAATCCATACTTTACAAAGTATGAAAAAGGACACTGAGCATACTTTTCTAATCTAGATACATCAAATCTTAAATTTCCGTACTCATTTTCATATAATGACCTTATCTTAGATTTATTTATCTTATCTCCTAAATTAGTGTAATAAGCTCCATCTACTATTAAATCTATCTTTTCTTTATAATCCTCTTCCTTAGAAAACCAAGTATAAACTTCATTCCAATAACTATCTATATCTTCTCTATCGCATTGCCTTCTAAGCGCTAGTATAAGCTCATTAAAGGTAGGTATTTTAGTTGTTACTTTATCAAACTTATCATTTTCCTCTGCATAGTTAAAAATTTCGCTTTCTTCTTTAAGATTTTTTATAACTCTTTTTAATCTAGGAATTATTATAGAAGGTCTTAAAGACTTACCTTCAAAGTCAGCCATAGGATAAGTTATCATCATATATCTACTAGCTATAGTAAGAGCTGTATATACCATAAATTGTTCCTCAAAGGCTCTTGATTTTGTGGTTTGAGCTAAATCTATCCCCATTTCTTTTAAGTTGTCTCTATCTAAATCTGAAAGTATACCTTCGTCTTTGCTAGCTGAAGGTAGTACTCCATCATTAACACCAATTATATATAAAGCTCTAACGTCTCTTCCTTTAATCCTTGCTATGTCTCCTATATTGACTTGGTCTAAAGCTACTGGAATTACTCCAATCTCCTTATTTTCAAAGCCAGTGTTTAAAACCTTATAAAAATCATAAACTGTTATCTTATCTTTTCCGAGTACTTCTACAGCCTGGTCTAAAACTTCCATAACAATAGACGGAACTTGCTCGTACTCTTTAACCTTGCTTTCTAACCCTTCTTTTGTGAATTTTTCTATAAATAAATCTACTGTACTAAATACATCTAAATCCACCAAAAACTCATATATAGAAACGCATATCTCTCTAACAGTTTTCTCTCCTTTTATTTCTTTGTGGAACTTTAATAAAGGTTCTCTTATATCTTCCATAATTTCTTTTATTTCTAATTCATCAGGATTTTCATAAATATCTTCTGAGTCCCAAAACCCTGCATTTACTTCTTTACTTTTCCATCTATTCCCCTTTGTTCCGTGAGCTAAAACGTAGTTTTCTAATTTATCTACATAATCTCTATCTATTTTAATAAGTCCGCTCTTTAGATATTTAAATACACTTTCATAAGACCAGTTTTGAATATATATTTCAAAAGCTGAAATTATTAATATAACTAATGGGTTACTTAATACCTCTATCTTTTTATCTAAAAAATATGGAATATCATATTGATTAAATATTACAGATGCCACCTTTTCATATAAATCTATATCTCTACAAACTACAGAGATATCTCTATACCTATAACCTCTATCTCTTACTAGCCTAACTATATCCCTAGCTACCATATCTATTTCATCATAACTATTATTAGCTTTATAAAGTCTTAGAGAATCATTTACCCCTTTATATATTTTAAAAGGATATGAAAAGAAATGTTTTTCTATATGAGAAAGCTCTTTAGAATCTCTAAACCTATAAGGAGTTCCTTTATTTATATCAATAGGTTCTAAATAACCTATATTATTTTCCTCCATCATTTTAACTATTCTTTTTTCAGTTGTACTTATTGCATTAAATATATCTGTAACTTCATCTTTATTAACAGAATTTCTATCCATACATAAAGTTATGTTTATCTTATCTGATACACTTGCAAGTTCTTTTATAACTTCCATCTGCTGAGGCGTAAATGTTGTAAATTCATCTATCCAAATCTCAGCGCCCTCATAAAGCTTTGAATATTTTAATTTTTTAGCTAATATAGTAAGTTCATCATCACTATCTATAAAATTATCTTTTATTTTCTCGTTATAATCATCAAATAGCTCTGATAAATCTATAAGTTTTTCTTTTAATTCTAGATCCTCTGTTTTTTCTGCACCTTCTATCAAAATTTCCTTGGAAATATTATATTTCTTAAACTCAGTTAAAGTTTTTGATACTATCCCTATAAAACCTTGTTTTTTTGAAATCTTATTAAAATACTCTAAGTCTTCTCCCTTTTCTTCTAATATTTTATAGATAAGCATACTCTTACCTTCATCTTTCATTGTTTTGTGGACTCTTCCAGAAACGTCCTCAAAAACTCTATGTGCCATTCTTTTAAAACTCAAAACTTCCGCTCTTAATAAAGCCTTTTCTCCAGCTAAAGCGAGTAAATCTTTTTCTGTTTGAAAGGTATATTGTTCTGGAACTATCATTATTAATCTATTTTGTTTTTCATCATTAATCTTTTTAGTTATTTGATTTAAGCAGAATCTAGTCTTACCTGAACCTGCTCTACCATAAATAAATCTAATTCCCATAAATTTATCTCCTATACTTTTATTTATTATAATTATATCAAAAATAAAGCCTACTCAATCTCTATTATCTTGAGTAGGCTATATATTAATTTATTCTATTATTTTTATTTTTTCCCTTTATAATATCTGAAATTTTATCTACTCCAATTATTATAAGTAATACACTAAATAATAATAATCCTGAATTTACATTTCTAAATATTCCTTGTGCTCTTAATAAAAGTGAAACACCTATAAAAAGTGTAACTGAGTTTAATATTTTAAATCCATTTTTAAATATATTTATAGCTGCTGGTATTATTAAAAATAATGTCCACCAACCATCAAATAATGATACATCCCAAAAACCTAATGCTTCACCTAAGAAAGCTAATCCTATTACAACTATTGCAATTCCCATAAATATATCAATTAATTTTTCTTTCATAAAACTTCAGCTCCTTTATTTTTAATTATAGTACACTTCTATATTTTAAACCACTTGCTATATTTTAATTATTTATATAAAAAAAACATCTAACTTAAGTTAGATGTTTCTGGCGGAGAATCCGGGATTTGAACCCGGGCGCCAGTTGCCCGACCTACGCCCTTAGCAGGGGCGCCTCTTCAGCCACTTGAGTAATTCTCCATGTGCCTTACATTTTAAATTTAAATATTTAAATGGCGGAGAGACAGGGATTCGAACCCTGGGTACCCGCAAAGGTACGCCGGTTTTCAAGACCGGTGCCTTAAACCAACTCGACCATCTCTCCGTATCAAAGACAAGTATGATTATATCAATGTAATTCTTTACTGTCAACAGTTTTTTTGAAATTTTACTTATTTTTTGATATATATACTTGTCTTTTTATTATTAATCTGGAATCAATGACTCATTAACTAAATTCAACTCGTCAAAAATAATATTATTTAACTCATTATTATCTTTTATTAACCATTCATTTATCCCTTTTTCAAATCTCATTTCTAAATTGCTCTCTTTTTTATCAAAATTTCCTGATTTTAAATTAGCAGTTACTTTTGAAATAACTAATTTATTAAAATCTTTTATATCTTTTGGATTTTTAACGTTAGATACTTCTTTACTAGCTTTATCTACTTCCTTTTCCATATCTGGATAAGTAAATTTTACTGTAGCTGATGCTGTATCATCTTTTATATTAACATCAGACATATCAAATGATATATGACTATAATATTCTTTCCCTAAATCTGACTTTACTAAGTCTAATTTTACATTACCAAATATACTTTCCATATTAGGGCTTACTATAAGACTTCTAGCATCTTCTATATTCCCTGTCTTTAGATCGTCAAATAATCTTTTAATAGATAAATCCTTATCACCACATCCTGTTAATATTAAAGCTGATAGCATAATAATGCTTATGCATGATATTAAAACTTTTTTCAAAATTCTCCCCCCTTTATTACTTATAATTATATACTCGAAGAAATAATTGTAAAAAGTATACTGTTTATATATTTTTTACTTATAAAATTATAATAAAAAAACACCTAACTATAGTTAGGTGTTTTTTGGCGGAGAATCCGGGATTTGAACCCGGGCGCCAGTTGCCCGACCTACGCCCTTAGCAGGGGCGCCTCTTCAGCCACTTGAGTAATTCTCCATGTGCCTTACGTTTTAAATGTAAAGATTAAAACTGGCGGAGAGACAGGGATTCGAACCCTGGGTACCCGCAAAGGTACGCCGGTTTTCAAGACCGGTGCCTTAAACCAA